>JAQUSD010000001.1 GCA_028715295.1 Candidatus Nanoarchaeia archaeon | reverse complement strand
AAAAAATTTCAGGATGGAATATAAATTATAAAAAACCCGAGGTAGACTGAATGAATAAAAGAAAGAAAAAGCCTAAGTTAATAAGAGCAGATGCAAACAGGCATGTTAGGATTAAAAAGAAATGGCATAAACCAAAAGGAATGCACAGCAGAATCGCAAAGAAAAACAGAGGTTATAGAAAAATGCCTGGGAAAGGATATTTTGCAGACAAAACAACAAAATACCTTCATCCTTCAAAGTTTATGGTTATTGAAGTCTCAAATATTAATGAACTCGCGGGGATTAATGCAAAAACCCATGCAGTTAAAATAAAACGAGTGGGTATGAAGAAGAAAGTTGAAATACTTAAAAAAGCTCTTGAGATGAAGCTTTATGTGCTTAATCCAAAAGACATCAAGAAATACATTGCAGACGCTGAAGAAGCAATGAAATCAAGAAAAGAAAAGAGGAAGAGCTATAAAGAATCAAAGGAAAGCAAGAAAAAGAAACAGCAGGAAAAAAAGAAAGAAGCTGAGAAAAAACAGGAAACTGCTGAAGAAAAAAAGGAAGAAATTAAAAAAGTTGAGAAAGAAATACAACAGAGTTCTCAGGTAAAAAAGAGAACAAAAAAAGGTGAAAAATGAATTTCAAACTTCAAAAAAGGCTTGCAAAAGAACTCCTTGATGTGGGAGAAAGTAAGATATTCATAGATTCATCCCATAAAGATGAAATCAAAGATGCAATTACAAAAGCAGATGTAAGAAACTTAATTAAAAAAGGTTACATTTACGCAAAGAAGGAGAATAAAAGAAGCAGGGCAAGAGCAAGAACAAGGCATGAACAGAAAGTTAAAGGAAGAAGGAAGGGACTTGGAAAAAGAAAAGGAAGAAAGACTGCAAGACTTGGAAGAAAAGAGGCTTGGATGGATAGAGTAAGACCTCAGAGGGAGCTTCTTAAAAAAATAAAAGTTTCAGGTTCTGTACCAAAAGAAAATTGGAAGAAATTATATTCAATGGTTAAAGGAGGATTTTTCAGAAGCAGAGCACATCTTAAACTTTACATTGAAAAAAGCGAAATGAGTAAAAAGCATTTAAGGAGTGATAAAAAATGAGAGCTCAGCCGTTTAGAAGAAGAAGAGAGGGTAGAACTAATTACAGAAAAAGGCTTAAATTAATAAGTTCAGGAAAAACCAGAATTGTAATAAGAAGAACTCTTAAAAATGTAATAATTCAGTTCATTGATTTTGAAGCAAAAGGAGACAGAACAAGACTGACTGTTGTTTCAAAAGAACTTGTTAATCTTGGATGGAAGTCTCATACAGGAAATATTCCTGCATCATATTTAACAGGTTTGCTTGCAGGAAAAAAAGCATCAGCACTTAAAATAAAAGAAGCTGTTGTTGATACAGGGCTTCACACAAACACAAAAGGTTCAAGAATATACGCTGCAATAAAAGGGCTTATTGATTCAGGAATAAAAATTAATGCTGATGAAAAAGTTTTTCCACCAATGGAAAAAATAAAGGGTTCAAATGCAAAAAATCCAGAAATTGTAAAAACAGAATTTGAGTCAGTTTTAAAGAACATTGAAAAGGTGAAATAAAAATGGAAAAGGGAAAAAGAGCCGGATTTGGAAGAGAACGAAGAAACAGGCGTGAACAGGACAATATAAGGGCTGTTAAGCAAGACAGAGAAGAGCTTGAAAAGACGTGGGTTCCAAAGACAAGGCTTGGGAAAATGGTTAAGAATGGAGAAATAAAATCAATGGATGAAATTCTTATAAAAGGAACTCCAATCAAAGAGGCAGGCATAACTGATTATCTCCTCCCAGATTTGGAGATGGATTTAATGCTTATCGGACAGTCAAAAGGTAAATTCGGCGGTGGAAGAAGAAGAGCTTTTAGGCAGACTCAGAAAAAAACAGAGGAAGGAAATGTTCTTTCATTCTCAACATTTGTAGTTATCGGAAATAAAGATGGTTATGTTGGTATGGGGACTGGGAAGGCAAAAGAAACAGTTCCTGCAAGGGAAAAAGCAATAAGGAATGCAAAGATGAATCTAATAAGAATAAAAAGGGGTTGTGGAAGCTGGGAATGTGGCTGTAAAGAACCTCATTCAATACCTTTTAAAGTAGAGGGTAAATGTGCAAGTGTAAAGGTTATTCTTCTACCTGCTCCAAAAGGAGTTGGACTATGTGTTCATGAGGAACTTAAAAAAATACTTGCTTTCGCAGGAATAAAAGATGTTTGGTCAAGGTCTTTTGGAGCAACAACATCAAGAATAAACTTAATCAAAGCATGTTTTAATGCTCTTAAACAGCTTTCAGCAACGAAGACAACTGAAATATTTGATGATATTTCAGGGACTAAAGGGGGTATGTTATGAAAATTGCAGTCATAAGAGTGAGGGGCATGGTTAATCTCAAACAAGGAGATAAATATACCCTTTCGTGCCTTAACCTTAAAAACAGCAACCATTGTGTTGTTGTTGAAGACACACCTGTAAATAGAGGTATGATTGAAAAAGTTTCTCATATTATCACTTGGGGCAGGATTGACAAGCCTACTTTTGAGCTAATGCTTTCCAAAAGAGGAAGACTTGAGGGTGACAAAAGAATAAATATGGATGAAACTGAAATCAAATCCTTTACAGATGATTTTTTTAACAATAAGAAATCTCTTAAAGACATAAATGTAAAGCCTTATTTCAGACTTAAACCTCCAAAAAAAGGATATGGCAGAGCAGGCATAAAAAAACCTTTTGAACTTGGAGGTGCTTTAGGACCTAGACTTGAAAAAATAAATGAACTTATCAGGAGAATGGTGTAAGATGACAGCAACAAGAGGCAAAAAAGCAAGAAGAAAAAGAGGTTATAATAGGAGGCTTGGTGTAAGGAGAAGGGGTTCTGGAAACAGAGGTGGAGTTGGAAAGTCAGGAAGAGGAAAGCGTGCAGCACAGAAAAGAGATATGCTTGTTAGAATCTATGGGAAAGTGCAGAGAAAGGCAATATTGAAACCCAAGACAAAGCATTCAGCAGTTAATATATCTGGATTAAATGTTCTTGTTTCTAAATTGAATTTAAAGGAGTCAAAGGGTATTATTAAGATTAACTTGAATGAATTTGGCTTTGACAAACTTTTATCACGTGGAAAACCAGAACACAAATTTGAAGTTTCATGTTCAATATGCACTCAAAAAGCAAAGGAAAAAATAGAAAAATCAGGCGGAAAAATTATATGTAACTCAGAGGAATTTGGAACAGTTGAAGAGGAGGCAGATGGGGTAGGCGAAGATGAATAAAAAAATTGAATCTGCTTTTAACACCCTGCTTGATTATCTGCCTGAAATAAATTCTCCAAAGAAAAAACTTGATTTTAAAACAAAGTTCGTGTGGACTGCTCTTGGCATATCTATTTATTTTGTGCTTTCCATGGTACCTTTATATGGACTTTCTCCAACATTCAAATCTCAGTTTGAAACTCTTGCTGTTCTTCTTGCAGCAAATACAGGTTCGCTTATAACCTTAGGTATAGGACCTATTGTCACTGGAAGTATTATTATACAGCTTCTTATGGGTGCTGATATAATTAAGATAGATACTAATAGCAGAGAAGGAAAGAGAAAATACCAGTCTATACAGAAGCTTTTTTCAATAGCATTCATACTTTTTGAAAACATAATCTATGTATATTCAGGAGCTTTGCCAGCAGCGTGTGTTGACAGTCTTAACTGCCCTGCAGGCATGAATTTATTTACAAATAATATGCTGATTGCAGTACAGCTAATAATAGGCGGTTTTATACTAATGGCTCTTGATGAGCTTATGAGTAAGTGGGGGTTTATGTCAGGCATATCTCTGTTTATAGCAGCAGGAGTTGCAAGAAGAATATTCATATCGCTGTTCAGCCCGCGAGCAGACCCTTATTCAGCTTTCGGCTTTAAAGTTGGACAGGTTTTCAAGATATTTGGACTTATCCAGACAGGTTATCCTGCTGATGCAGCAATGGCTTTAATACCTGTTGTAGCAACAATTGCTGTTTTTGCAGTTTCAATTTATCTGCAGTCAATAAAAGTAGAGATACCCTTGTCATTTGGGAGAGTAAGAGGTTTTGGGATAAGGTGGCCTCTAAGTTTTATTTACACATCAAACATACCTGTTATCCTTGTTTCTGCATTTATAGCAAGTCTTCAGTTTGCAGGTGTTATGTTTGATAACATGGGATTCCCGTTGCTGGGGCATTTTGAAACAATCAATGGACAGCAGACTGCTGTGTCAGGACTTGTAAAATATGTACGTGCCCCAAATATAAGGGATATGATAGTAGCACCAAATATGGAACAACTTTATTCTCTGCTTACCTATACTGCTTTTATGTTGATAGGCGCGGTTATATTTTCAGTATTATGGATTAATGTTGGGGGGCAGGATGCAAAAACAGTTGCTGAGCAGATAACTTCTTCAGGGCTGTTTATACCTGGTTTCAGAAGTGATCCGCGAATAATAGAAAGAATTTTAAAGCGTTATATAATGCCTTTAACTATAATGGGCGGACTATCCGTCGGAATAATAGCTGTTATAGCAGATATATTCGGTGCTTTTGGGCACGGAACAGGTATTCTGCTGACAGTTATGATAGTGTATAAGCTGTATGAGGCTATGAAACAGCATGATCCGATGGAAATGCCTGAAGCAGTAAGAAAATTCATGAGGTAAAAAATGGAATATTGGATTATGCTTCTGCAGTTGGCTGCAGTTGCTTTTGGGTTGTCATTGGGAGTTCAGCTTATTTATAAATTTCTTTCAGGAAAAAAATCACAAGAAGCTAAATTGGAATTTAAGGAACTTAGCAAAAGAATAAAAACAGAAAAAGAGCCTGAAGAGCTTAAAAAAATACAGTCAAGGATACTTGAGCTTAATTCAGCAATGATGAAAGGCATGCTTATACCTATGATTGCTTCCATGCTTGTGTATGCAATTCTTTATCCTTCTGCAGGAAGTTATTTTTCAGGATTTGTAATTTACAGCTGGGATTCACCAGTACTGCCTATAATTGGCAATGACATAGGATGGTTTTTAGGACTGGTTCTTCTCCAAATGGTTTTTTCACCAATCCTGAAGAAAGTCTTAAAAGTTAATTAAGTATTATATTGAAAGGTGTTTGAAAATGACGTTTAAAAAACCAAAAAGCAGAAAAACAAGGGAAGTAAGAAAGAGAAATCCTTCTGGAAAAACTACTGTAAGGTATGTAAGAATAAGAACTGGAAAAGCAAAGTGTGCTGAGTGCGGGGCTGAACTTCATGGAATTTCTATGAAAATAAAAGCAAAATCAAAAAGAAAATCAAATCGGCTTTACGGCGGAAACCTTTGTTCTGCATGTTCAAGAAAAAAGATTATAGAAAAAATCAAAGCATAAAGAATAATAATAAGAACAGTATTTATTTTTTTATGAATAAAAAAGGCAAGGATATGGGCTGGTTAATCCTCCCTGCGTTGATAATTCTCTTTGTAATCATGTATATTATCTGGAAATTCTGGGTGATAACATGAGGGCAGATGCAATATTCATTTCAGGTATGGCAAGTTCTGGAAAATCAACTCTCGCAAAAATGGTAGCAGAGAAATATGGATACAGATTTTTTGCAGGCGGAGATGTTCTCAAAGAGATGGCTTCTGACATGGGTTATAATGTTAAAGGGGATGATTTTTGGGATACTGATGCGGGCATGGAATTTTTAAGAAAAAGGGAAAAAGACGAGAATTTTGACAAGAAACTTGATAAAAAACTTATTGAACTTGCAGAAAAAGGAAAAGTAGTTATTACAACATGGACTCTTCCGTGGATTTACAAAGGGGGTAACAGTGTAAGTATATGGTTTGGAGCTTCACCAAAGGTAAGAGCTGAAAGAATGACGAAAAGGGACAAGATTTCTTTTGATAAAGCAGTTAAAGTAATAAAAAAAAGGGATAAAAAGAATTATGAGATTTACAAGAAGATGTATGGGATACTCCTTGAAAAAGACCTTGCTGTGTTTGACTTGGTTATAAACACTGATTTACTTTCTCCTGAACCTTTGTTTAAAATAATAACATGCTATATTGATACAGTAAAGAAAACAAGATAAATATAGGTGGTTCTAATTAATCCACCATGGACAATACAAACTCCATTGTGGACAGATATCCAAGACTTGGGGGCATATCTAATTCCGAACTGGAATCTATAATACCTTCAGTTCATGAGTTCATAGCATCATGCGGAGCTGACAAGCCGACAAAAGCAGATGTTGTTGGTTTTTTGAATAACATTGGTTTTGAAAGAGCCAGCGCTGATGATGTTTTTAGGTTTATTAATGACAGAAAATCACTTGAAATTGATGAAAATAGTCTTGTAAGCATCTCAGAAGAGTACATATTAAAAAAGAATTTTGAAGCAGACATTGAATTAAAAGAAGTGGTTTATCTTCTTAAGGAAATTTTAGCAGATAAAAAATTTACTTTTGAAAGAACACTTTTTGAATTAAGAAAAAGGGGGCGTGATGTCCCTAAATCAAAGGAATGTCTTAATTACCTTATTGAAAACGGATTCAGGGAGGGAAACATTTATGTATGGCTTGAGGAGAACAAATATAGATACCTTGAACTTCATGGGGAGTCATTAAAAGACAATAAAATCCTTATATTTTGAATTATGGAAATTTTTTTAAAAACAGCAGTTATCAATATAATTGATACTAAATGATGGAAATTGGAAGATTAGCAATTAAAACTGCTGGAAGAGAGGCAGGTAAAGTTTGTGTGGTTGTTGAAATTATCAAACCGCCTTATGTTATTATTGATGGAGATGTTAGAAGAAAAAAATGTAATATCAACCACCTGGAAGCACTGCCCATGAAAATTGATGTTAAAAAATCAGATTCTCATGACAAGATAGTTGAAGAACTTAAAAAAGCAGGCTATGACATTTCTGAAAAGAAAAAGAAAGAACGAAAAGAAAAAGCTGCAAAACCTGCAAAAAAGAGAAAAGTGGGAGATCACGGAAAGAAAAAAGCAAAGAAAGCAGCTAAGAAAGCAAAAGCAAAGCCAAAAGCTGAAAAGAAATCAGAGAAAAAAGAAGAAAAGAAACCTAAGAAAGCCAAGAAGAAATAACAGCTTTAAGAAAATGTTTAAGCATACTTAACCCAAAAGCTTATTATTTGATTTTAGATTACACTATTCTATGAACCAGCTTCCATGGGAAAAGGAAAAAAGAAATATAATTACAAAGAAAGAGCATACTACTAATCCTAACTGGGGGAAGTTGCCTTCTGAAAGAACAATTGAGGAACATATTGAAAATGGAGTCATAAACCTTAACAAAAATGCAGGCCCGACTTCACATATAGTTGCAAACTGGGCTAAAAAGATTCTCCATGTTGAAAAAGCAGGACACGGAGGAACACTTGACCCAAATGTAACAGGATGTTTAATAATTGCAATAGGAAATTCAACAAAAATATTAAGAACTATGCTTGAAGGTGGAAAAGAGTATGTATGTATGATGCACATACACAAACCTGCAAAAGAAAGTGAAATAAGAAAAGTTATGGGTTCCTTTTTAGGAACTATTTCACAGATGCCCCCTAAAAAATCAAATGTAAAAAGAGTTCTAAGAACAAGAACAGTTTATTATATTGAAATTATTGAAATAAAAGAACAGGATGTTCTTTTCAGAGTGGGCTGTGCAGCAGGGACATATATAAGAACACTGTGCATGGACATCGGCAAAAAATTAAAAACAGGTGCACACATGCAGCAGTTGGTGAGGACAAAATCAGGAACATTTAATGATAAGGAAAAATTAGTCACACTTCAGGATTTGACTGATGCTTATGATTTCTGGAAAAATGACAACAATGAAAAATTCTTGAGATACTGTATACAACCTGTTGAAAAAGCAGTTGAACACATTAAAAAGATATGGGTTGGCGATGCATCTGTTGCAGCAATATGTTCTGGAGCAAAACTTGCTGTGCCTGGAGTTTCAAAACTGCATGACAATATAAACAAAGGAGATTTAGTTGCAATAATGAGTCTTAAGGAAGAACTGGTTGCACTTGGCAGAGCAGAAATGACTTCTAGTGAGATTATGAAGAACTCGAAAGGGATAGCTACTTCAATTGAAAGAGTTGTAATGCCTCAACATGTATACCCTAAATTGTGGAAAAATAAAAATAAACCCTTATGATAAAGTATATAATCTAAAATTATTTTACTATTTAATATGCCTAATAATAAAGAAAACACTCATGCTAATAACCACTCAAGCCATGTTTTTAGAAATGCAATGGTAATAGGTTCTGTTGTACTTTTGGTTTCAGCAATGATTTATGGCATTTATCTTGCACTTACTTCTTCGGAAGGGCTTTTAGGTTGCAGAGTGTATCTTGGAGTAGAAGCTTGTTCTATGGTGTATGACCCAGTATGCGCAAAAATAATGTCCTCTGAAACTGAATATGAATGGAAAACATTCAGCAACGCATGCAATGCGTGCATTAGTTCTGACCCTGTTGTGGGTTATCTTTGGGGAGAATGCGAGGCAAATAATAAGTAATATTAAATACATAACTTTTCTTGTATCATCTATGAAATTTGATATGCATATCCACACAAAATATTCTATGTGGAGTTTTTCTGAGATTAAAGACATTATAAAATATGCAAAGAAAAAAGGGCTTGATGGTATTGCAATATGTGACCACGATACTATGAGGGGCGTTGACGAATTCAAAAAATTAAAAACTGAATTAAAATTAATTTCCGGCATTGAAATAACTTCAAAAAGCGGAGAAATACTTGCATATGGAATTAATGAAATTATACCAAAGGGACTTTCTGCTGAAGAAACTATTGAAAGAATCCACTCTCAGGGAGGGGTTGCTGTTGCACCGCATCCTTTTGATAGCATGAGGAGAAATCTGGGAAAAGAAGTTTTTACTCAAAATCTTGACGGTATTGAAGTTTTTAATTCAAAAGGAAATTCAAGCAAGTCCAACAAGGAAGCACTTATTGCATCAGCACAGCTTAAGTTAGGGATTACAGCAGGAAGCGACAGCCATAGTCCTGAATTTGTAGGGAAAGCATATACTACTTTTGAAGGGGATTTCATAAAAGCTCTTAAAAAAAGAAAAACATCCTATTTTGGTGAATACATATCTTATCAGGAGATTATTAAATCATACCTTAAAAACATAAAAAAACTGCCACTTATTTTATCAAAAACATAAAGTATTACAAAATCATATATTTTTAAAAGTCTAACTGTCTGTATATTATACGTGAAAAATAAAGATGAAACTGCTATTAATAATGATTTAATGATGGTTGGAGTGGTTATAGACGACTTAACCTCAGGAAAAATATCTGATTATTTCACAAGCGAAGCTAAAAAAACAGCGGAAAAGAAAAGAAAAGCTCTTGAATCTAAACTTCTAAGTCTTGAAAAGTTAATTGATGGTGTAAAAGACAGTTCAAAGCGTGAAGAAATTCAAACTAGGTTTCAGAATTATAAAGATAAAAAAATGAAAGAGTGCACTCTCGAATCTTATTCAGACATGATACCATGCTACTCTGAAGCTATAAATTCGGTATTCAATGCTTTTGGCATAGAACTGCAGAATATATATAATTTTTATAATGTCCTGCTCCCTAATCAGTATGGTTATCTTATTAATTTGTTTGAAAAAGAAACTTCTGATAAAAGAAAGCTGATAACCTTTGCAATCCATAAAATAATTGACAACAGCCTTGATTTGTATAAAAGCAATTTTTATGAACTTGTGGACGAGTTTCTTGAAAGAATAAGCGAACATGACAAAATAAAGCTTATTAATTCTGTAAAATTAGAGGAAATTTCAGCTGAATGTGTTGAAAAAAGTATGGAAAAAATTGAAAAAGAAGCAACTTCAAAAGATTTAAGGAAGTTAATCAGTATTCTTCAGGATAAATATGCTAAAAAAGAAGAATCTAATTTTATTGCTTCTGAACTTGCGGATTTGTTTCAGGAAGAAGAAAACGGCTACAAGCCAATGGATAAAGAACCTGGAATTGGAAAGAATGTTCTTGAACTCATAAACAAGCTTGAAAAAATCAGGGCGTCTAAATTTACAGAAGAAAGTGAGAATGTGATTGCTAACCTTCTGGAACATTTAAAGAGCAATAAAAAAATCAGCCTGCTTTCACCGAATTTTGTTGCTCTTGCTGTTGGTGAGGGATATGACTACAACAGGTTTGTTGAAGAAACTTCCCATGAAGCTGATGAAATAAAAAATACTTTCAGTGATTTTTACAAAGAACTTCATGAATTATTCCCAAAATATAGGAATGATGAAAATGACAGAATGCTTATGGAAGACATGCTTAACAGCCTTTTTATAATGGATGAAGATTCAACAAATACCATGTCAGAACAGCTTGAGGAGCTTAAAATACAGAATAAAATAAAAAATAAACTTATGGCATTGACTATAAAAGATAAGGACAACAGGACTTATCTTATAACTACTTTTTCAAATATGAATAAGGAAGGAGAAAACACAGCCTGCAAAACCTGTGATTTTCAATCATGCGATTCTGAGTATAAGAAGATATGTCCTGAAAAAGCTGAGGGAGATTTAGTGCGGTATAAAAACAATAAGTATGACAGCGTCAAAATGATACTTGAACTTAATGACTTGGATTCTTTTAATATAAGGACTATGTTCCCTCTTCTGACACATATTGCAAGTACATCCCAGTTTATAATTTCTGATTTTGACAGAATGTTCTCCCTTGGACGTTTCGGCGATATGACAAGGACAGAAGCTCTTGCAAGTTATTTAAAAAGCAAAAACTGGAACATAAGAAATTAATTATTTTTTTTCAATAAAATTAATAAACCTCCATATAGTTCTCATTAAGTTATGCTCCAAAATTCAATTGTCATTGAAAACCTTAAAAAAAATATTTTTACTGACACAAATGCTTTTGATTTAAAAACAAAGGCGGAATATCTTTCAATTATCAAGCACAGGGACATTCTTTTTTCATATAATGGTGCGAAAATAAAACCGCTTTCGCATCAAATGGGAGCTGTTCATAAAGCAATAACAAAAATGAACAGAGGTGCTATACTTGCTGATGAAGTGGGATTAGGGAAGACGATAGAAATGGGTATGATATTGAAGGAGTACTCCTGCAGGGGCGAGGCAAACAGGGTTTTAGTTCTTGTTCCTGCACCATTAACAACACAGTGGAGGGATGAGTTAAAGGAAAAATTCAATGAAGAATTTGTAATATATAACAGCAAATTAAGAAAAAAACTTGAGAAAAAAGTTGAAAATCCCTGGAAGATAAATGAAAAGATAATATGTTCTCTTGACAGTGCAAAACAGCCAAAGCAGGCTGAAATGCTTAAAGAAACTGAGTGGGATATAATTGTCATAGATGAGGCACACAGACTCAAAAATCATAAAACTATGAATTACAAGCTTGTTGAATCATTAAGGAAAAAATATATTTTCCTTTTGACAGCAACGCCGCTACAGAATAACATACTTGAACTTTATAATCTTGCAGGACTTCTTGACAGCATGCTCTTGGGGACAAGGCATTCATTTACAGTCAGGCACTGCGGTGACGGAAAGGGTTTGAAAATCCATGATTTTAAAACACTTAGGCAGAAAATGGAAAGCATTATGATAAGAAATGAAAGAAAAAATGTAAAAGATGTTAGTTTTACGCAAAGAAAAGCAGAAACTGTCCAGTTTGAATTGAGTGAGCCTGAAAAAATACTTTACAATGCAGTTACCTCTTATGTCAAGCAGGAATACCTTGAAGCAGTAAAAGAAAAAAAAGTAACGAGAACATTTCTTCTTATAATCCTCCAGAGAATGCTTACAAGTAGCAGTGCTTCAGTCAGAGATTCTCTTAAAAGAAGAATTTTATCTCTTGAAAACCTGAACTATAGACTAAGCGATGATATTGATGAAGATTATAATGACGATTCCCATAATGGAGAAGAATCCAAGATTTCAAAAAAAGAAATAACTCTTGAAAAAAACAAGCTTAAGGAACTTTATGAACTTGCATCAGCAATAAAAACAGATACAAAAGCAAGCATGCTCCTTGAAATTATGAAAAGAGATGAAATAAGAAAAGACAAAGAGAAAGTCCTTATATTTACAGAATTCAGGCAGACCCAGATTTTTCTCCAGAAGACTCTTGAATCACACGGATACAAGGTTGCTGTCTTTAATGGTTCAATGAGTGCTGAGGAAAAAGACGATGCTGTTGAACAGTTTAAAAAAGATGTTCAGGTTCTGATATGCACTGAGGCGGGGGGTGAAGGGAGAAACCTTCAGTTTGCACACATATTGATTAACTATGACCTCCCATGGAACCCTATGCGTGTTGAACAGAGGATAGGCAGGATACACCGGATAGGGCAGAAAAAGGATGTAAAAATATTTAATTTTGCAACAAAAGGAACTATTGAAGAGCATGTTGTGAAACTTCTTCAGGATAAAATACAGCTTTTCCATCAGGCAATAGGCGAGCTTGACATTATACTTGGGGAAATAAGCAGTGATTCAAATTTTGAGAAAAGAATAATGGATATGTTTGCATCAGCAAAAACCAATGAAGAAGAAAATAAGAAAATGGAAGAGCTTGGTAAGAAAATAGAACAAGCAAGGGAGAAGTATGAGGGTATAATACAGCTTGACAAAAGTGTAATGGAAAAAATGGGGCTTAATACAGAGGATTTTAACATTGAAAATATTTTTAGCCCAAGAAAGGAATATCTGCTTATCAAAAAGTTTTTTATGGACTATCTTGATTATTACAATGTAAGTTATAAAACTCCTGAAGACGAGGTTTTCCTTTTTAGAACCCCAAAGCACATTCTAAAGAACACTTACCTGACAGAACAGGAGCATTTGATTACTTTTTTAAATGAAAAAGCAATTGAAAATGAAAAAGTTAAATTTGTAACCTACGGAAACGGACTTTTAAGATACGCTGTTGAGCATTCACGAAAAAAAGGTTATACAGCGAAAAAACTTATTGATAAAAATCTTATCAATTACAAAAACAGCAGTGGAATTTTATTTAATTATAAGATCACATACGATACATTCCATAAACATGAAGAAATGCTGCCTGTTTATATAAACTCTGAAGGAAATTTTGATGAAAAACTTTCAAGAAGTCTTAATTTCATTCCCTGTTCTGATGCTGAACCAGACGAAATTAATTTCAGGATCGAACCTTTGGTTTCAAAAAGCATGGAATTAATAAACAGCATGGTAAATAAAAGAGTAAGCGAAATAAGAAAGGAAAACGAAATTATCTTTTCAAGAAGCATGAAGATTATTGATGATTATTACAACGACTGTTTTTTTGATATGAAATGCAAAATTGAATCCCAGAAAGCAAGAGTAAAGAGTCTTGAAAACGGATTTTCAAAAACAGAAGAAAATAATTTAAGCGTAAGAAAAAAATACAGAGAGGCCATTGAAAAAGAATCAGAGAAACTTGAAAGAATGCTTAAAAGAAAAATAAGTTATGAAAAAAAACTCCACGAAGAAAGAATAAAGGATATAGAAGAATTGAGAAGTAAAATAAAGCTAAACGTAAATGCAGAACTTGTAAATGCCTCAGTCGTTTTTATAAGATAAATTTTAAATTGCAGAATCTTCTCTGTTTATCTCATGATACCCGACACAAACAGCTACAAAATAAAACCTGAAAAAAGCATCAAAGTCAGGAACGAACCTCTTGTGGGGATAATCCTTAACGCATACGAGCTTATAATGACTCCAGAAGAACGTGAGGGGCAGGAGAAAAAGAACGCAATTTTACTTGATATATTGTCAAGGCAAAGTTCAGAAGTTTATCACAGGCATACAACCATCTGACTTATCCGCATAAATGGCTGTCTAGATTGCATGTTTTGTCTCCAGAGCAGTCATAATCCCCACAGCATTCTACAATTCTTTCATTTCTTATATCTGAGCATATATTGTCGATACATCTATAATCTGAGTAAACCTTAGCCATGCATCTTGGACTGCAGTCTGAATCCAATTTGCATTCACATCCATTTTCAGCAGTACACTCAACACACTTGTAATTTCTGCATATCAATCCGGAACCACAGTCATCATCATAACAGCATTCATAACCAAGCGAAAGATAAACCCTGCAGTCGCATCTCTCAGTTTCAAAGCAAGTTACACAAACATTATCCTCGCAAAAATAATTTTCATTGCAGTTGCTGTCGCTTATGCACTGGTGCTTGATGCATGCATGATTTGAAGCATATTCATCTGGTTCGCATATTAGAGATACACACACATTATTAATACATTCAGCATCGTCATCGCACATACTGTCATCAGTGCATGCATGGTAAACACATCTGTGGTTTGAAGCATATTGTCCAGTAGCACAAATAACCGGCCCGCAAACCTTGTTTGTACACTGATAAAGTTCATTGCAGTCATCATTTATGTTGCAGAATTCAATCTGCACATCTTCAGCAGGGTAAAAGCCAAGGTAATACTTTATTACTTCAAAATCACTGTCTGATGTAGATGTAACAATAGTATACCCTCTTGTTCTCCAAATATACTTGTCCCCTGTTTTAATTACCTTATTATTGTTTAGATATTCAAATTCAACCGAATCCTCTGCATTATTCTGGACCGCTGTCAGAACATAATCAAAAGAGGAAATCTTCATGTTTACTGTTGTGAGTTCATTTTTTGAATTTAAGTATCTTGCTGTCCAGTCTGTTGCTCCTGCCCTATATGCCTCTGCAACATTGTTGTCGCCTATTCTGGCTATAATCAGTGGCCCATAATCAGGAGAAAACACGGCTATAAGGTATACTGCAAAAAGTAACCCTGCAACAGCAACAGGTATAAACAGTGTTTTTGTTTTTAGCTTAGGGGTTTTGATATTTCTGAAAATATATGCAATATCCTCAAAGCTGAAATTCCGGAAATTTTTTTTGTCCTTTCTATTTTCATCCTTAATTTCTTCTTCCCTTATTTCTTCTGTTTCTTCTTCCATTTCATCAGCTAACTCCCCAAATTCTTTTTCATATGTCTCATCAAGTCTTTTGCTTATTTTTTCATACCATTCAGGATATTTTTCTTCATAATAATCAAGCCAGGAGTAATACTTTTCAAAATCACCTTTTTTCTTAAATTCTTTTAGCTGAGCAACAACATCATCTATAAACTTCTCTTTTTCCATTATTTTGAATATTGAACTTGCAGATATAAAAATCTATCCTGATTAGAAAAACAGTTATAAATGTGAATTATTTATTATGGAACATAAATGAAAAAACTAAAAAGGTTGGTTAAAAAAAGTTATTCTTTAATAAAGGATAAGTTTGCTTTAATGAATAAGAAAAAGGAGCTTCAGTTTGGGTATGAAGGGGGTTCTTTTGGGAAGGCGTCAGGTTTCCAGCTAAATTCAGAAAAAAATCAGGTAATAAGCCATAATGTTAAAAAAACAACAAAAAAAGCATTGTACCACGCTGTTGATTTCGTTGATAAGAACAAAATTTATGTTGCAACTGTAATAACTTTCCTAATTGCTGTTGGTGCAATGGGTTCAAGAATCACAGGACTTTCTATTGTGGAAAACAAGTTTGACACATGCATTAAGGATTATGAAACTCTTTATCAGGAAAGCTCAGCAAGAAATGCAATTCTGAATAATCAGTTGTTGACATGCAACAGTGAACTAAGCTTAAAAACAAGCGAAACTGAAAGGCTTAGCAGAACATTAAGCAATACAACAACACAGTTTACCTCCTGCGTTAACAGCCTCAATTCAGCAAACACAGAGAATATTGAATTCAGGAGTTTGCTTTCTGATTCAGCTTCTGAAATAAATTCTCTTAAAAAAGAAGCTGTAAGCTTTATAGATACAATAAACGAGCTTAACCTGGTAATTAACACTGCTGGAAAAGATTACAGCACTTTAGTGGGGCATTATGCAAGATTTAAATGCTGTATTCTTAAAATGAACGACGCTTCCATTAAATATTATCACATTGAAAACAATAATGTAATATGCACTTCTGAATCTGGAGAAAACAGGTTTGAATTCAGCTGTTAAGAATGTATTAATCCTAAAAAATAAATTAATAGAATTCATTCATTGATGAATTCTATACCCATATCTTCTTCAAGGTGTTTTGTTCTTTTGTCATTGAAGTTGTCTAAAGAGGGAATTACTGAATCAACCCCTGTAAGAATAAGAGTTAATCTTATTGTTCTTTCCATTGAGTTGTCTATCCTTGCACCCCATATTATCTTTGAATCAGGAGAAAGATGCCCTGTTATTCTCTCAACAACCTGTTTTGCTTCTTCAAGAGTCATATCAGGCCCTCCGGTTATGTTTATCAAAGCTCCAGAAGACCTCTGGACATCAACATCAAGCAGTGGGTTGTGTATTGCTTCATCCGCTGCCTCTACTGCACGTTTATTTGAATTTGAATGTCCAACACCTATCATTGCAAATCCGCTTGTTTTCATAATAGCTTTTAAATCTGCAAAATCAAGGTTCATAAGTCCCGGCAGTGTTACAAGCTCCACAATTCCCTTTATAGTGTTTGCAAGAAGCTGGTCTGCATATTCAAATGCTTTGTTTAAGGGCAGGGTAGGGACTAAATCCAGTAATTTGTCATTTGAGATTACTATTAATGAATCAACCTGTTCTTTAAGATTTTCAAATCCTTCATACGCATTTTTCATTCTTAATTTTCCTTCGATTGAGAAAGGAAGAGTTACAACAGCAGTGCATAATATTCCCTGTTCTCTGGCAAGCCTTGCAATAACAGGTATTGCTCCTGTGCCTGTTCCTCCACCAAGTCCGCATGTTACAAAAATGATATTTGCATCTTTGATTGCTTTTTTAAGTTCTGATTTTCCTTCTTCAGCAGATTCTCTCCCTATGGAAGGGTCTGCTCCAGCACCAAGCCCTTTTGATATTGTTTTACCAATAAGGACTTTGGAATCAGCATGAACCTTAAGCAAGTCCTGAGCGTCAGTATTTACAGCAATAAGTTCAGCATCTGTTATCCCTACCTCATAAAGTCTATTTATTGTGTTGTTGCCTGCACCCCCGACACCAACCACTTTTATTACAGGTTTGTTTCTAAGAAGCATTTCCTGCAATTCATTGTCAGTTTCATTAATAAACTCCTCTGCCTTTTTCATAATATCAATTTATAGCACAAAAAAGCTTTTAAACTCTTTTAGGGTAAGGTTAATTCAGTTGATAATATTTTAAATAGCAAACAAAATTTATAAACTGCTATAAGAGAGGTAAATGTTGAGGGTTAGGAAGATGAAATATTATACTGCATTATCTGACGAACAAAAATATCTGCAGGAAAGAATGGTTAGGATTAACAAACATCTTTTAGAGCTGGATAACAGCAGCCCAGATTATCTTGAAAAAAAAGAAGAATTGGAAAAGCGCATGAAATACGTTTCTAAACTGAGTAACATATTACACACACAATAATTTTAAAATTTAGATTGCAGAATTAAAATTCTGTAAAGGACATGTGATGTTTTTCAGAAAAACATATTACCTTCCGCACAAAAAGTATTATGTTGTATCATACTATAATAATCTTTATATATCTCATAGTATTCTTATTATTTTGTAAATGAAAGCAGGTGGAAATTTAAGGCATAGCAATTCATGGAAGAATACTACACCTGTGTTTACACTCTTTTGCTATAACATCATCGAATAGTGCCCGATGATGTTCATACTGAGGGTATAAAAGTTCTTTGTGTCTAAAAACGTGCTCAAAGGGTTAAACTTGGAAAGAGTTTCTCTCTGTTGCAGGTTCTTGTGTGGAGTGTAAATGGAGCTCTGGTGCACTGTACAAAAATTATAAATAAAATCCATCTCTCAAGCCTTTTCGGCAGATAAATTCCCGAGGAACAACCTGAACAGAGAGCTTTTTCCCTTATGAAATTTTCCAATAATAGAAACCTTTTCCTTACTATTTCTCAAAATTATATCAATAGGTTTTTAAGTTTGATAAACTTAATACATCTCTATGAAGTGTGTTCTTCTCGGAGAAACAGATTCTGAAGCAGTTAAGTTTCTTGAGAAAAATAAAGTGATAATAACTTCTGACAAAAAAGAGCTTTCTGAATGCGAAGCCATAAGCATAAGGATTGACACTAAAACAGATAAAACTCTTCTTGATAAAATCCCAAAACTAAAATATATTCTTGCAAACAGTGTTGGTGTTGACCATATAGACTTAAATGAGTGTTCTGCAAGAGGAATTAAAGTTTTCAATGCACCTCTTTCAAACATTGATTCTGTTGCTGAACTGACAATAGCCCATATCTTAAGTTGTCTTAGAAATATTGTTCCTGCAAACAATGAACTAAAAAAAGGGGAATGGAGAAAAATGGAGAATATGGGATGCGAACTTATGAATAAAACTGTTGGCATTGTTGGGTTTGGCAATATAGGAAGACTTGTTGCTAAAAAACTCCAGGGGTTTGATGTAAGGATTCTTGCTTATGATGTTATAAAAGATGAGATAGAAGCAAGAAAGCTGAATGCAACTTATGTTTCTCTTGATAAGATTTTAAAAGAATCAGATATAATCACTGTTCATGTTCCTTTGATAGCTCCTACAAAAGGCATGATTGGAGAAAAACAGTTTGATATGATGAAAGATGGCGTAATTTTTTTGAACATGGCAAGAGGAGGTGTAATTATTGAAGAAGACTTAATTAATGCGCTTAAATCAGGAAAGATAAAAGCTGCTGCATTGGATGCCTTTGCTGAAGAACCGCCGAAGAAAAGCAATCCTCTTCTTAAAATGAAAAATGTAATTACAACACCTCATCTGGGTGGCATGACTAAGGAAGGTTTCAGAAGAATGTGCATGGAACCTGCAAAAAAACTTATTGAGGAATTAAGAAAATAATTTTTTACTCAAACTTTTTTGAGCAACAATATTTATGCTTTTACCTGCTTTATTTGTAGCATATTGGGGGATGTTTATGAAGGATAAAACTGAAGAAAACTGGCTTAACAGACTTGAAATTATTTTAGGAGATGAAACATCTGAACATGCTTATTTTTTAAGAGAAGCGTATTTATACGGTTCTGAAAAATCAAAAGACAGAAGTACAAAGAACGGTGCTGTGTTGGTTAATGATAAAATGGGAATAGTTTCTTATGGAACCTGCGGGTTGCTTCCTCAGATAAAAGATATCCCTGAAAGACATGAACGCCCTAACAAGTATAATTATTTAACACATGCTGAAAGAGATGTAATATTCAATGCAGCTAAAAAAGGAATACCTACAGAAGGGCTTACCATGTACTGCCCATGGTTTGCTTGTGCAGACTGTGGAATTGCAATAATAAGCGCTGGAATAAAAAAAATTATTGGACATAAGGAAATTATGGATAATTCTCCTCTTTATTGGATGGAAAAAATAAAGCCTAGTTTTGAAATGTTTGAGGAAGCAGGTGTTGAAGTTATACTTTTTTCAGGAAAGATTGGTGGAGTTAAAACATTGTATAACGAGAACGTCTGGGAACCTTGATTTTTAAAAATCAAAAATTATAATAACATCTTATTTTATAGATATATTATGCAGGAACACTATTACAGCTCAAAGCAGGATTCAGAGCAAAGATTTTCTAATTTTAGTGCTGTTTTGAGGGGTTTTAATCTTGAATTTAAAACAGTGTCAGGTGTTTTTTCTCTTAAAAGAATTGACAGGGGCACCCAGGTTCTTGCAAAATACATGCTGATTAAAAAGGGAACCATGCTTGATTTGGGTTGCGGTTATGGTGCAATAGGCATTGTATATGCAAAATCCTGTCCTGAATGCAGAGTTTATATGGTAGATATAAACCCCAGAGCAGTGGCAATGGCAAAATACAACGCAAAGAAGAATAAGATTAGCAATTACAAGGTTCTGCAGAGCGATGTGTTCTCTGAAATAAAAGACATTATGTTTGACTCAATACTCTTAAATCCGCCACAGACAGCAGGCAGAGATATATGTATAAGAATGATAAAAGAAGCATATGAACATATGAATAAGAATGGGATTTTTCAAATGGTTGCAAGACATAACAAAGGCGGAAAAACACTTATGGAATGCGTTAATGACACATTTAAAAATGTAGATGTTCTTGCTAAAAGCGGAGGATATTGGGTTTACAAGGCGGTGAAAAAATGACAAAGGAACTTGTTGACAAGGAACTGCTTAAAATAATAGCATGTCCCATATGCAGAAACGAGCTTAAAGTTTCTGGAAACAGTCTTAAATGCACAAATAAAAAATGCGGAGAAACATATCCAGTTAAGGAGGGCATACCTATCCTGTTGCCTCCTGAACTAAGAAAAGAGCTTATGTGATTCTGAAAAACTCTCTTTTCTTTTCTTTTAATTTTATAGGAATTTTACCAATTGGAAAATTTTATAAAACAATAACCTTGAGAGTTATCAATGGAAAAAACTAAGAAAAAAGCAGAAACTCTTATTGCTAAGCTTGACTCTCTTAAGGAAAGAGATTTCAAGTCGTGCAATGTGCTTACAGAGTGCTATTACATATTAAGTGAACACATCAAACCTTTGGAAAAACAGTTTACTAATGTAAGGGAAGTATGCCAGGATTTGTATAAATCAGTTTCAAGAAACCATCATGTACCTCCAAAACAGAAAATTGACTATTGGAAAAGAGAACTCCATGACTTTCTTGTTTATATAAGGGATAATCAGGATTTATTTGAGGAAATGCTTAGGTTTTAAAAATTTTTAAATAGCCTTACTTATTATTAATTAGTATGAGTATAATAAGTGAATTTAGAGAATTTCTTTCTGAATACAAGGTTATGGGACTTGCAGTGGGGATAATAATGGGTATTGCTGTTAAGGATTTTGTTAACTCTCTTGTTTCAGACATAATCATGCCTTTGATCACCCCGTTTATACCAGATGGTGCATGGAAGACCGCAGTTATTGTTTTAGGGCCTTTTATCTTCAGCATGGGTTCTTTTATATCACAGGCAATTAATTTTGGTATAATAGTATTAGTTATATTCCTTATGACAAGAATCTTTAGAAAAGGAACTGCAGGAAAAAAAATATCTGACAAAAAACCTAAATAATGTTTCTGAACTTACTTAACTCATGGCTGTTTTATTGGAGCAGATAGTTTTAGGTATAATTCAGGGTATTTTTGAATGGCTTCCTGTAAGTTCAGAAGGACTTTTGATACTTGCAAAAACAAGTTTTTTTGAAGCATCATCAATGAGTGTTATGATAAAAGAGGCATTGTTTCTCCATCTCGGAACTTTTTTTGCAGGCGTAATTTATTTCAGGAAGGATATATGCAACATAATAAAATATTCTTTTAAATACAGTCCGCTTCATTCATCAAAGAAAAAAATATTTTATTTTTTATTTTACAGCACAGTGATAACCGGTTTTGTTGCAGTTATAATACTTAAACTCATTGAAGGTGTTGAAAACCAGGTGGTTTTGACAGGCAGAACAGTAACTCTTGTAATAGGGGTGCTTTTAATAATTACAGCACTTACACAGCTTGGTTATAAAAACTCAGGGATTAGAACTTCATCAAGTTTAAAGCCAAGTGACAGTATAATAATGGGGATTGCACAGGGTTTTTCAGTTCTTCCAGGTATATCACGTTCAGGAACAACAGTTTCAGCATTTCTTTTAAGAAATTTTGACAAAACCACTGCTTTGAAGCTTAGTTTTCTCATGAGTCTTCCTGTTGTTTTATCAGGGAATATTCTGCTTAATATAAATGAATTTGCAATTAATTTTTATTCATTTGCAGGACTGATAACTTCCTTTATATTCGGTTATCTGACAATACATTTACTCCTTAAACTTTCAAGGAAAATAAATTTCGGTTATTTTGTCCTTGTTTTTGCAGTTATAACTTTGTTATCTTTATTTTTTTGATTTATTCCTTTTTGGGCGGTTTCCTTAACATTTTTAATATATAAACTTTTTAAATTTAATAATGAAAGAATTATTTTTTATTTTTAGTTTTGTATTGTGATTTAGTTATGCTGAAAGAATAAGCATCATAAAATCTTCCATTTTTAAAATAATGCTGTTGCAGTGTACCTTCTTTTTTGAAACCAGACTTTTCAAGAACTCTTTTAGATGCACTATTTACTACAAAGGCTCTTGCATAAATTTTATTCAGTTTTAATTTATTAAACCCAAAATCAAGAATTGTTTTTACAGTCTCAGGCATATAACCGTTTCCCCAGTATTTTTTACCAAGCCAGTACCCAAGCTCAGCCCTTTTGTTTTCCCATTTGAGGTGCAAAGATACTATCCCTATTAAGGTTTTTTTGTTTTTTGGCACCATGGCAAAAGTGTATTCTTCGTTATCCTTTAATTTTTTTAGACATTTTCTGAGAAATGGCTTTGCACTTTCTTTTGGGTAAGGGTAAGGGATATTTGAAGTGTATCTTGAAATTACTCTGTGTTTTGCATGTTCATAAACAGCGTCAGCATCTGAAAGTTTTACTGGACGCAGAATTAATCTTTCACTTTCAAGAATTGCTCTTTCCATACACTTTAATAAACTGAACTTTAATATTAATCTTATGCCTGAGTCATGTCACAAAGTATGTGGTGGGAAATTAGTAAAGATAAGGGTTGAATTTAATAACAATAAAATTTCTAAGATAAAAATAACAGGTGATTTTTTCCTTCATCCTGAAGAGACATTAATACTCATAGAAACTAATCTTATAGGAAAAGAACTTTCAGAATGTGAGGAAACAATAAATGAAACACTGAAAAATAATAATGCAATTATGTATGGGATTGATTCAGTTTCAGTTTCAGAGATGATAAAGGTGGCATTCAATGAAGTGGCGTTTGATTGAACTGGAAACAAAAAATGCTTTTGAAGCAATGGCTTATGAGGAAGCTCTTGCAGAAAGTGTAGCAGGAGGAATGAATCCTACAATTCATTTCTGGAGATGGAAACCATCAGCAGTCAGCATTGGAAAATTTCAGAGTATGGAAGATGATGTGGATATTAAAAATTGTGAAAAGCAGGGGGTTGATTATATAAGAAGAATAACAGGAGGGGGCGCTGTTTATCATGATTATGATGGAGAAATTACTTACGGCATAGTCGCACCTGAAACTATTCTTTCAAAAGATATTACTCATTCTTATAAGGAAATCTCGGAGTGGGTAATAAATGGATTGAAAACAATAGGCATTGATGCAGAATTTAAGCCAATTAATGACATTGTAACAAAAGGAAAAAAAATTTCAGGCAATGCACAAACCAGAAAAAATAACATTATTGTTCATCACGGAACTATTCTTTACGATGTAAATCCCGAAAAAATGTTCTCGCTTTTGAAAGTCAATGATGAAAAAATAAAAGATAAATTAATCAGTTCAGCAAAGGAAAGAGTTACAAGTGTTAAACAGAACTCAAGTGTAGGTTATGAAGAAACATATTATGCAATTAAAGATTCATTTCTCAGGAGCAAGGAGTATTTTAAAGGAAAATGGACTGATAGAGAAGACAAAAGAGCTGAAGAACTTATAAAAACAAAATACAAAACAAAAGAATGGAATTTTGAAAGATAATCTTATTTTATCTTTGTGGGATTTTCAAGATAGTCCTTCAAATCATTAAGGAACTTGACAACAACAGCACCGTCCATCACTCTGTGGTCAAATGATATGCTTAATGCCATTATCTGTCTTGGTTTAAGTTCCCCGTCAATATATCTCGGAATTTCCTTTACTCTTCCTGTTCCTAAGATAGCACCATCTCCGGGATTTATTATAGGCACCCCGTATGTACCCCCGAGATAACCCCAATTTGTTATTGTAAATGAATTACCCTTCATTTCCTCCAAATCAATTTTTCTTTTTCTTGCTTTATCTGCAAGAATTTCAATTTCTTTTGCTATTGCATAGATATTTTTCTTCTCAGCACCTTTAACAACAGGAACAAGCAAACCCGCGTCTGTTTCAACAGCAAAGCCGATATTGTAGTATTTTTTCACATTGATTGTCTGATTTTCCTCATCAAATGCCGAGTTTACTATCGGGTTTTTCTTCAATGCTTCAACAACCGCCTTTAGGATATATGTAAGGGGCGTCAGTTTTATTCTTTTTTTCTTTGCTTTTATTTTTTCTTTTTCTCTTAATTCCCAAAGTTTAGTGACATCAGCATCATCCATGAGAACTGCATGAGGAGAACTGAATCTTGATTTAACCATATTTTCTCCTATTACTTTTCTTGTGCCCTCATATTTTATTCTTTCAAGATGTCCGTAAAAATCGTACTTTGTAAGAACTTTTGGCTTGGATTCTTTTTCTCCCTGAGAATCTGAGTTCTCTTTAGATTTTCCTTTAATTGAATTCAGCACATCCCACTCAGTTATACTTCCATTGTGTCCTGTTCCTTTAATGGAAGATAAATCAACACTGTTATTTTCAGCAAGTTTTCTTACCCTTAGAATTGCAAGAACTCCAGGTTCCTTTTTGTTATCTTTTGGAGTGTTTTTCGATTCCTTTTTAGGTTCTTTTGTTTTCTCTGGTTTTTCTTTTTCTAAGTCAGTTATTTTCTCTCCTTTTTTGCCTATATAAACCATAACTTCTCCGACTTTCACTTTTTTGTTCTGCTGAACATTTATTTTAAGTATATGTCCTGCAACAGGAGAAGGTATTTCAACAACAGCCTTGTCTGTTTCAACCTGTGCAATATTTTCATCTTTTTTTACTTTAACCCCTTTTTTAACAAGCCATTTTTTAATTACACCATCTGTTATACCCTCACCAACATCAGGAAATCTAAAAGCAGTTACCATTTAAGCACCTCCTTTGAAGCTTTTATGATTCTGTCCGCATCAGGAACAGCCCATTTCTCCATTTTGTATAATGGGAAAGGAATATCAAATCCTGTCACTCTTGCAACAGGAGCTTTAAGATGCAGAAGTTCATTGTCATTTATCCCTGCAATTATTTCAGAAGCAAACCCGCATGTTCTCGATGCTTCCTGTACAACAACAAGACGTCCTGTTTTTTCAACAGAAGCGTTAACAGTTTTTTCATCATAAGGTGATATTGTTCTCAAATCAATAATTTCTGTACTGAATCCTTTTGCATTGATTAATTCAGCTGCTTTTTTTATTTTAGGCATCATTGCACCCCATCCCAAAATAGTTAAATCATCACCCTCATTTACAATTTTTGCTTTTCCGATTTCTTCAGTATAACTATTTTTAGGAACTTCTTCTTTAAATGCACGATAAAGTTTTTTAGGTTCAAGAAATACAACCGGGTTTTCATCTCTTATTGTTGATATTAAAAGTCCTTTTGCATCATAAGGTGTTGAAGGTATTACAACTTTTAATCCAGGGATATGAGAAAGAACGCTTTCAAAACTTTCAGTGTGGTGTTCTAATCCTCTTATTTCTCCTCCGTAAGGTATTCTTATAACAATGTTTGATGTATACCTTCCCATTGTTCTGTTTCTTATTCTTGATGCATGATTTGAAATCTGGTCCAATGCGGGCCATAAAAATCCCATAAACTGTATTTCAGCAATTGGTTTTAATCCATAAAGCGCCATTCCTATTGAAGTTCCTACGATTCCAAGTTCTGCCAGGGGCGTGTCAAAAACCCTGTCAGGATATTTTTTCTTTAATCCGTCTGTAACACGGAATACGCCTCCGTTTACTCCCACATCTTCTCCAAGAAGAACAATGTTTTTGTTTTTCTTCATTTCAAGTTTAAGAGCGTCATTTATTGCTTCAGCAATATTCATTTTCATGGAAAACCACCTTTTATTTCCTGAGTTTCTTCCTCTACTTCCCTATTTGCGAGGTTTTCTTTGAGATATTCCAACTCTTCTGTCAGTTTTGGAGTCATTTTTGAATAAATACTATTAAACATATCTTCCGGAGTTAATTGAGAAACCTTTCCCATCTTCTTTACTGCATCTTCAATTAATCTGTCTGCTTTTTTCTCAAGTGTTTTTTCCCATCCCCTTGTCCATATTTTTTCTTTTTTTAAATAAAGACGCATTCGTTTAATAGGGTCTTTCTTCTCCCAAATCTTTAAATTTTTATTATCCTCATATCTTTTTGGATCATCTGCAGTAGAGTGCATTTTCATCCTGTATGTCAATGCTTCAATAAGTGTAGGGACTCCCTCCATTGCTCTTTTACGGGCATGCTGAACTGCAAGATAAACAGCAATAACATCATTACCGTCAACAATCAAACCTTCCATTCCGTATGCAAATGCTTTCTGAGCTATTGTTCTTGAGGCAGTCTGCTTTTCTCTTGGAACACTTATTGCCCACCCATTATTCTGGCAAAAAAATATAACTGGTGATTTCATAACTCCTGCAAAATTTAAACCTTCATGGAAATCACCTTTTGAAGTTGCTCCATCTCCCAAATAACATAAAACAACGCTTCTCTTTTTCTGAATTTTCATAGCCCATGCAGTTCCTGTTGCATGAGGTATCTGGGTGCCTACTGGAATGTAAAATGGGAGGTTGTTTACGTTTTTAGGGATTAAATTCCCTCTGATATCCCCGGCATAATAAAGAAGGATATTAACCAAAGGCACACTGCGTACAATCTGAGCACCCATTTCCCGGTATGTCGGAAATATCCAGTCTTCTTTGTTTATAGCCATAGCAGAACCAACCTGGCTTGCTTCCTGTCCATCAAGAGGAAGAAATGTTCCAATTTTTCCTTGTCTTTGCATTTTAAGTGCTTTCTCACTTGCCCTCCTTGAATAAATCATCCACCAGAACATCTCCCTTAACTTATTCTTACTTAAATTATGGTCGGCATGACATTCCCCGCGTTCATCTATAATTTGAAAAATACCTTCTTTTACAAAATTAACAGAGTCTTTCATTTTTTCTTAATTTATAATAAATTTCTTTTGCCTTATAAGAACTTCTAATTTTATTGCCTGCAAATGAGAATAAACCCTTTTTCTCAGCATATTTAGAATATTTTCTGAAAGTTTCTTCATCAATCCAGGTACTGACTTTAACTTGTTTTTCTGTGGGTTGCAGGTATTGCCCAAAAATAATAATATCTGTGCCTGTATTTTTTACATCATCAACTGTTTCATAAACTTCTTTTTCTGTTTCTCCCAACCCAAGAAGAAGAGACGTCTTTGTTAATTTATTCGGAAAAAGATTCTTTGCTTTTTTAAGAGTGTTAATTGATTTTTCATAAGATGCTCTTTTATCTCTTATTAAAGGGATTAATCTTCTAACAGTTTCAATATTGTGTCCTATAACCTCTGCCTGATTCAATAATCTAAGTTCTTTTTCAGAATAATCAGGTATTAAAATCTCAACTTTCGCGCCCGTCTTTTTAATCTCATTAATGCACTCTGCATAATGCTTTGCCCCTTTATCTTTTAAATCATCCCTGTCAACTGATGTAAGAACAACATAATCAAGTTTCAATTGTCTTACTGCTTCTGCAAGATTTAATGCTTCTTCTTTATTCAGTTTTTTACCTTTTAATCCATGATTTATAGAACAAAATCTGCACGCCCTTGTGCAAACATTTCCCAGAATAAGAAATGTTGCTGTTTTATCCCCCCAGCATTCAGAACAGTTAGGACAGTGTGCACTGCTACATACTGTGTTAAGATTATATTTTTTCAGAATCTCCTTTACAATATAATATTCTTTTCCTGCAGGACGGATGACTGGCTTTCCTGAACGCATCATTTACTCTCCCTTTGCCCACTTTTTGACTGCTGAACTTCCCTGAGAACCGCACAGCCATTTGCTTGTTTTTGTGTTGAAAAGCATGGGTAATTGTCTGCACTGTCCATCTGTAAGCTGCATCATCTTTCTTTTATTTGCATCATTGTGCCACACTTCAAGACGCTTGAATTTGAACCCTTCTTTTTCCATAGGCTTGAATATTTTTTCATCCATCTGGTGGCATATTTCACATTCTTCTCCGTAAAATATCAGTAAATGGGATTCCACCATAACATAAAATACATTATTGAATTATTTAAGTATATTCATGCTTGAATTTATGCAATTCTTAACATTTTTAATATATAAACTTTTTAAATTTAATAATGAAAGAATTAGTTTTTGTAACCACAGCTTTGTTTATTATAGGCTCTGTATATGCTACACCCAATTATTACGCTGATGTGGTTGTAAATGTGGATTTGTCAGGAAAAGTTTCAATATCTGGAAAAACAAATCATCCCTCATTAATAACATCTAACAATGACATCTACACTTCAAAACATCAGGAACTCTGGATTTTAAACATTTCAATCCCCGGAAATTTTTCAGATTATCTTTACCACATTAGTCTGCCTCAGGGAGCATCAGTCAATTATATCCGTTCATCAGCAACTTTCAGAATTGAGAGTTCATCAAATTACATCTCTATTATAGGTTCTGCAAGCAACAAATCTTTTGAAGTCATAGTCCAATATTCAATCACCAACAATGCTCTTTATTATGACTGGCCTGCCCTCGTAACACTTGTCTCAGCAATAGGTATTATTTTATTTATAATAATTTATTTTATTGCAAGATTAAGAAAACCAAAGCAGGTTCCTGAGATAAAGATGTATGGATTGACTGACAGGCAGAAGGACATTGTTGAACTTCTTGAAAAGCATAAGGCTTTGACACAGAAGCAACTTATGGAAATGACTAATCTCCCAAAAGCCTCACTTTCAAGAAACATTAAAACATTGATGCTTAAGGATGTGGTGTTAAAGGAAAGAAAAGGCATGACTAATGCAATTATTCTTAAACCAAAAGAAAAATAGCTGTTTTTCCACATTATTCCGCTTTGTTCCAGCTAACTTATATATCCTGTTCCATCCTTTAAATTAAACAGTAAGAAATTATGAGGTAATTAAAAATGAAAACAAAAACGGCTTTGGCAATACTGTTTTCAGTATTCCTATTAGGCTCAACAGCCTATGCTGTTGAAGGCGCAGAATTGGAAGAAGGCATGGACGTTGTCGTTACTAGCTTTGAAGAACCAGACACAACATGTATTTCTCCAACCGGATTAATAATGGGAATTGAGGAAGCACTGGAAATTGCCGGAGCAGGGGATTGTGCTATATCAGGCACTCTTGCAAGTGAAGGAACTTGCAATGATGTAACAGGAACATGGTGGATTGACTTGGTTCTTAATGAGCCAATGGAAGGATGCAGTCCAGCATGTGTTGTTGACATTGAAACTGGTGAATCTGAAATTAATTACAGATGCACAGGATTGGTAATTGAAGAAACTTCAGAAGAAACAACTGAAGAAGTTGAAATACCTGAAGAAACAAAAGCTGAAGCTGTCATCATGGCATACCAGCATGGTGCAGAAGTAAGACTTCTTCAGCTTGAACTTGCAATTGAAAAAGCAATAGTTCATGCAAATGACATCATAGCAAACATACTTGAAAGAGATGAATCAGCTGATGTAAGTGAACTTGAAGCAATTGTTGCTGAAATGCAGGTTTTGAAAGAAGAAGTTACTTCATTGGAAATTTCAGGTATGACTGCTGACGAGTCTGCAAAACAGTTTGTTGAACTTAAACAGGATGCAGTTGAACTTACACAAAGTTTTAAGACAAAAGTTCATGAAATGCTTCCAAACCAAAGTGTAAGAGCACAGATTAAAGAAAGCGTTGAGAATAAAATAAGGAATGAACTTGCTGAAACACAGCTGAGAGTTCAGGAAAACGTTAGAGAATACAATGCCTTGAGGGTTGAGAGTCTGTTCAGGGAAACAAATGGAGATGCTGTTCAGATTGCACAGCAGGTTATGAACGGAGAATTAAATGCAGTGCAGATAAGAGAACAGATAAAAGAAAGAATAGAAACATTTGAACAAGCTGTTAAAAATCAGGTTCTTGTAAAAGCAAAGGAAGACATTACAAGAGCAGTTGTTTCAAGAAACACAGTAGTGAATGAAGTAATGGAAAACTACGCTAACCAAAAAATAGAGAGGCTTCAGACAAGAGCTGAAAATGTCGCTGGAATACTCTCAGATTCTGATGTTGTAGGAAAAGTTGTTGAAAACATAAACGACAGAATAGAATCAACACAGGCAAGAATACAGATTAGTGTAGGAAATGGAATGCTGGGAACTGCAAACAACAATGGAGGTAATAACCAATGAAGCTAATGCCACTGTTTTTAATAGCTATGTTGGGGATTACATTTCTATTGGGATGCACAGCAACAATATCAGACACAACAGGCGGAGAAGAATTAACACCTGATGAAGCTCAGGGTGTGTTAGACAACCTTGAAGACACAATCATAGACGACTATTCAGAAATAGACCTTGGAGAACTTATTTAAGAAAAGGGGTTTAGCCCCTTTTTTATTTATATTTTAATTTTCTTTCATATTCTTTATGACTGAACCACTCAAGTATCGCTGAAATCAATTCTACTTTATTGTCTGCTGTCACAGTGTATAAAAGTCTCCATCCATTGATTAGATTTAATTTCCATAAATTATTTATTTTGTAATTCTGGACATAATCTTTTGGAATTAATTTTTTTGGTATTTGGATGCCTGAGAATGCATTATAATTTAGATTTTTTATCGCCTTTACTATTGCTTTCTTAAGAGGTTCTTCATCACTTAATGAATTAAAATAACCTTCCAATTCATCAGATATAAAAACAACTTTTGAGGCTTTAATCATATGGTTTGATTAGAACTTTTTGTTTATATTTGCTTCCCAAAGGTGTCCTTAATTTCCGATAATTACACCCCAACAGACTTTCTTTGTCTTAATCTCTTCATGAGTTCGGGATTCCATATATATGCAATTTTCCCATTTTTATCAAAAGCTACTTTGTTTATTTCCTTAAGATAATCCAAAATTACAAGGTAGGTCTGCCACATTATTTTTTTAGGCAGTTTCTTCCATAATTCAGTTCTGTTGAATTCACCACTGTATTTCTCAACTGATTTTTCAACCAAAAGCACTGTTTCTAATGTAGGAGATCTTGCAAAGGGATTTTTAAGCGCCTGGTTATTCATGAGAATTTTATATATCAATTGATATATAAATGTTTCTGCACTTGAAATCATTATTTATAAAAAGATTTAAAAACCATAATTTTAACCTATTTTTAGATATGCCGAGGTGGCAGAGCGGTCTAATGCGCAGGCCTTGAAAGTCTGTCTCCCCTGGGAGGCGAGAGTTCGAATCTCTCCCTCGGCGTAATATTCTCATACAAGTAATGAAAATATAGGGATTAATCCCTCGGCGTAAATAATTATATGTTGGATACATGAGTATGCTGATATAACAAGGTTTATTTTGGTGTTAAAAGCATTTAAAGTTAATAGTCCAAAAGGTTTTTGGCTGAGTTTTAAATGATACTTTTTGCTTGGAAATCACCTGAATTAGGGAAGCCCCTTTTATTAACAGGAAAAGAGGGTTAAGTGTTTTAGATGTGAGAGGACTTACCAGTTTAATTATGTGGGGATTAATGGAAATGAATATAAATAATGCATACTTACATACTTACTGTGGAGACAGAGGTTTATTATTCTGCATAAATTGTTAGGAAAGTAGCAGAAGCTCTAGAAAACCTTATAAGGTTAAAAAATTAAAAACTAAAACTCAAAAAAAGGTGAAAAAAATGAAAAAATTACCATTTCCATTACCAATTGTTATCACAGAAGAAATAGTAGACAATAAAAAAAGTATCGTGGCTACCTGTCCATTAGTGGATGTTTCTTCATTTGGTGATACTATTGAAGAAGCTAAAAAAAATGTAGATGAAGCATTGGAATTGTATTTTGAAGATCCTGATGCTCCTAAAGTAATAGGTGCATTTGTAGAAATGACATTTTCTAAAACTATTGGTGTAGTGCCTACTTCAGGAAAAGTGGTTTCTGTATCTCAGGGGTGCTAGATGAGTAAATTACCAGCTGTAAAAGGCAAAGAGATGGTAAAATTTCTTCAATCTAAGGGTTTTGAGGTAGTTGGTACAAAAGGAAGTCATGTAAGATTGAAGAAAAAAATTGATAAAAAAATATTACTGACTATTGTTGCGGTCCATGGGAATAAAACAATGCCTATGGGAACATTAATGGCTATTTTAAAACAAACTGAGATAAGTAAAGAGGAACTTATTGAAGGTTTTTAAGTGATACTTTTGTGGTTTTTGTCAGAAAACTCGTAGTAGAAAGAGGATTAAGTGTTTTAGATGTGACAGGACTTATAGGTTTAATTATGTTAAGAGAAAACATAACGTGTGGTACAGTCAAATAAAGTATGGACAATATTTATAAATCAAAAATTACTGCAAAATTACGATGAAAAAAGCAGGTGGAAATAATGAAATTGTGATATCAAGAACAGTTTCGTATACTGGTGTAAGGAAGGTAGGTTTAGACAGCTGTGTTTTGTATAATCTTATTGTATATGTTGAGGATTTTGATAAAAAACGAGCTGAGATATTCAATAATGATAATTTGATTTTTACTCATCAGGCATGCTTGAAAGAAACAAAGAAAAATCTGATGAAATATGAGGATTACACTGAAGAAGAAGCAAGAGATGAAGTTATTGCCTATATTAATAAGAAAAAAATAGGAACTATTAATGCTGACCCTACTAATACTAAAATATTGTATGATTTGAGAGAAAAATGCAGAAAAGAAAACATAGGTTTACATAAACCGGATGATTTCATCATTGCTGATTTTAAAAAGAACGGAATAAACATGGTTTATTCTATAGACAATGAATTCAGAAAAGCCTGTGAAGTAATAGGGCTTAATGCTGTGGCTTTCCCTACTTATACCCGAGAATTGGATGATAAAATAAGAAATGCACTATCTAAAAATCGTTACAATAAATAGCAAAAGCTTTTTGTTCATCTCCATCAGCTTCTTTTATTGCTTTTTTCCATTCTGTATCTCTTAAAGTTCTAATCTGTTTAACGGTTTTTTCTCTTTGGGTTTTTGGTACGGTTACTGCGTATAACATTTCAAATTTAAATAAATCCATCTCTGTTTCAACTGCTTCCTTTACCATGCCTTGAGATAATTCTATTGCTTTTTTCGTTCTTTCATCAATAAGATTAACAAAATCTTTAGTAGAGTCGATTACTAATTGAGAATCCTGTGCCATGTCTAAATTTTAATAAGTATTAGTATATTTAAACCTTTTTGCTTATGCAATACACTATATATTGCATACACTATTTATCTTATGATTAAAAAGCATTTAAAAATAGTTAATAAACGACATATTAATAAGTATAAGTTAAGACATGGTAAGGTGATAAGAAAATGAAGTTTAAGTTTGATTATAATCCTGTTGCAGATTCTTTATATGTTGTTGATGAAAAAAAAGAGGTTAAAAGTTCATTAAGATATGGTAATGCTGTAATAGATTTTGACAGTGAGGATAAAATAGCAGGTATTGAACTTCTTAATGTTTCTAAAAATTATAATTACTCTAAAAGTTTGTTTAAAGCAATTAAAAAAGCTAAAATAACTAAGAAAGTAATACAGAATGTTCTTTTTGTATTAGTTATTTTAGTACTAAAAGAAGTTGCTATAAGGGTGCCTGAAAACAAGTGTATAAGTGAGATATCCTTATCTACCCAATTACCTTACAGTGCTGTATAATATTCTTTATTTACGGACAAAATTTCATTTAAGGATAATATTTTAAAAACTGAGGGTTTAGATAAAGATACATAAAATGACTGAGATTAAATTAAAAGAACAGGCAAAACAGGAAATTAAAGTAATAATAGAAAAGTATAACAGGAACATAGAGAAGATTAAAAATTACAATGAAGAAATGACTAAGAAAGACTTCATTCTCCCTTTATTCAGAGCTTTGGGCTGGAATGTTGAGGATTCTTCTGAAGTTTCTGCTGAAGAAAAAATATCAAAAGGTTTTGTCGATTACAGTTTCAGACTAAACGGAGTTCCTAAGTTTTTCTTAGAAGCTAAATCAATTAAAGAAGGTGTAGATAAACCGGATTACATTAAACAGGCAATAAGTTATGCATGGCATAAGAGCTGTACTTGGGCAGTTTTGACTGATTTTAAGACAATAAAAATATTCAATGCAGAGTGGAAAACTGCTAACCCAATGCAGAGTCATCTTAAGACTCTTAATTATTATGAACTTCTTGACAGGTTTGAAGAATTGTGGTTATTATCCAAGGAAAGTTTTAAGGAGAACTTACTAAGTAAAGAAGCTGAGAGGTGGGGCAAGAAAGTAAAAAAGATGTCTATTGACCAGCAACTTCTTAATGACTTTACTAATTTCAGGGAATTATTGTCTAAAAGCATTACTAAAATGAATGGTAATGTCAGTGAAGATGAACTTGATGAATCAGTCCAAAGAATTCTTGACAGATTAATATTTATAAGAAGCTGTGAAGACAGGGAGCTTGAAGAAATAAAACTGCTTAGTTGTTTAAGAGAATGGCGTAGCAGTGGAAAAGGCATGGTTGTTGATAGATTAAAAGAAATATTTGCTTATTTTGATGAGAGGTATAACAGTAAGATTTTTGCAGAACATATGTGTGATAAATTAAAAATCGGAAATGATGTTCTTTTTGATGTCATAACGGGATTATATCATACTAATGACAATTCTATATTTTATGATTTTTCAGCTATTGAGGCTGACGTATTGGGTAATATTTATGAACAGTATTTAGGGCATATTCTAAAGAAGACCAGTAAAAGAGCTAAGGTTGAGGAAGGGCATAAAAAAAGAAAAGAACATGGAATTTATTATACTCCTACTTACATTGTTGATTATATTGTTAAAAATACTATCGGAGAACTTCTTAAAGACAAGAAAGTAAACCCTGAGAAAATCAGGATTTTAGATCCTGCCTGCGGTTCAGGTTCATTTTTGATTAAAGCATTTGATACTCTTAATGAATACTGGAAAGAAAAAGATAAGTATTATTCTCAGACTAAATTAGACACTGGTTCAGGAACTACATTTACTAGGAAAACAAACATACTTAAGAATAATATTTTTGGAGTTGATTTGGACAAACAGGCTGTTGAAATTGCACAGCTTAATCTTTTACTCAAGATTGCTGAGAGAGGACACAGATTACCTTTATTACAGCAGAACATTAAGAATGGAAATTCCCTTATTGATGATTCTAAAGTTGCTGGAGATAAGGCTTTTGACTGGAATAAGGAATTCAGTGAAGTAATGAAAGAAGGGGGCTTTGATGTTGTTATTGGTAATCCTCCCTACTTTAATATGCAAACAACGGGCAAAGGCATTCAAAATTATTTTGCTACAAATGACAAATGGAAAAATGTTTTCAGAGGACAATCAGATATACTTTATTATTTTATACTTCTTGGCTTAAATGTTTTAAAAGAGAAAGGTTATCTTGGGTTTATAACCTCTAGATATTGGTTAGAAAGTAAATGGGCGGATAAATTAAGAGAATATATTTTAGATAAAGCGAAAATTAAGCAAATTCTTGATTTTGGGGATAACTTAGTTTTTAATGATGCAAATATACATACATGCATTGTTATTTTAGAAAAAAATAATATTAAACAAGAGAGACAAATAAACCAAATTAATTTTAAGAAGATAGCTAATATACAAAATGATTTATCTAATCAGAATATGCTTAGTACTGCACAAAATAAGTTAACAAAGGAACCTTGGCTTCTTGAATCAAGTAAAATAAATTCATTAATTAATAAAATTAAAATGGGTAATAAGTTATTGGAAGATATTAGTTACATTGGTAAAGGATATGATACTGGTTTAAATGCTGTGTTTGAAATTAAAAAAGATACAGTTAACAAGTATAATATTGAAAAAAGTTTACTTGTAAAAGATATAAAAAATGGGAATATTAAAAGATATTTTATTGATTATGATGATCTTTATATGATTTATTTAACAAAAAAAGATGACGTTAACAAGTTTCCTAATACATTAAAATATTTATTAGATCATAAAGATAAACTAACTGAAAGATACGCTTACAAAAATAAGCAATGCGAATGGTATAGTTTAAGCACCCTAAGAAATAAACAACTTTTTGACAATGCAAAAATAAAACTAGTTGTTCCTTATTTGTCTCCTAAAAATTCATTTGCCTTGGATGATGTCGGTTATTACAACGGGGGTGCTGAGGTTTTTATAATTGTGATAAAAGAAAATGTTGATATAAAATATAAATATTTGTTAGGAATACTTAATTCTACACTTCTAACTTATTATATGTCAAGAATAGGTAAAAAGAAAGGACATGTTTATAGGTATAGTACAACATATCTTAAAGACTTACCAATTAGAATGGCTCCTGAAAATCAGCAAAAACCAATTATTGAACTTGTTGACAAAATGCTTTCTCTAAATAAAAAACTAAATGAGATGGGAGATAAAAAGACGGATGAGAGAGCGAAAATAGAAGATGAAATTAAAGAAACTGATAAAAAAATTGATGAGTTAGTTTATAAGTTATATGGGATAACTGAGGAAGAAAAGAAGATTATTGAAGAAAGTTTGAAATGAAAATAAAAGAAACAATAAAAATAACACTACAATTACTCTTTTTAATGTTAATTATAACTTACTCTTTTTTATTACTAAAAACATATTTACATGAAGAAGGACATATTATTGAAGCAAGTAAATTTAATATAACTCTTAGCTTAACAAAAATAAATTATATTCCTGATTTTAGTAGAATAGATGAGTGGGGTTTAGCAGAAGCAAAACCCATTTCAAAATTGGATTGTGAAAATTATAATTCTCTATCTAAAGAAGAAAAAGCGAAAATAAATTATGCTGGCGTCATCTATGAGTCATATTTGTTAATCCCATCAATCATACTTTCATCTATTCTACTTTTTTCCTCATTTAAATTTAATAAAAAATTTAAGTCAAAGAAATCACAATTCATGTTATCATTTTCCATACTTTTACTAATACTGTTTACTTCTATGCTGTTGCAAACACTACTCGCTAATGCATGGACTGATAATCCTATTGCAGATTGGAATAAATGGTATTTGGAATGTTCTAATTTTACTTAATAGGTCCTTAATCCCCCCCATATAACTCATCATCAACATTACTCTCACTAATCATAACCCCACAACTTTAAACTGGTTAGGTTATCCCTAAATTCAGTTAAGCGTTAGTTTTATAATTTATCAGCATTTATTTTATCCTTATGCTAAGAACACACACTTGCGGGGAATTAACTAAAAAACACTCTGGAAAAAAGGTTAAACTTACTGGCTGGGTTGACTCAGTCAGAGCACACGGAAAAATACTTTTCGCAGATTTAAGAGACAGATACGGAAAAACACAGATTGTAATGATGAATAATCTCCCCGATATTGATAAGATAAAAAATGAAAGTGTAATACTTATTGAAGGAGAAGTAAAACCCCGTCTTAAAGGAAAGGAAAACAAGGATTTAGCAACAGGAGAAATTGAAGTAAAAGCTGATAAAATACAGATACTTAACAACCCTCCAAAACTCCCTTTTGAAATCAACCAAGGAGAAGTTGTAAATGAGGACTTAAAGCTTCAGTATAGATATCTGGATTTAAGACAGGACAATCTCCAAAAAAATATAATATTAAGGCATAAAATAACAAAGTCAACAATGGATTATTTTGACAAGCAGGGTTTTCTTTACATAGAAACTCCTTGTTTAATCAAAACAACTCCTGAAGGAGCAAGAGATTATGTAGTCCCTTCAAGAGTAAATCCAGGAGAATTCTATGCACTTCCTCAAAGCCCTCAATTATTAAAACAGAGCTTAATGATAGCGGGATTTGACAAATACTTCCAGATAGCAAGATGTTTCAGGGATGAAGATTTAAGAAAAGACAGACAGCCTGAATTCACCCAGGTGGATTTAGAAATGAGCTTTGTAGAGGAAGAAGATGTATATTCCGTAATGGAAGGTTATATGAAAGAGCTTTTTGAAGGAGTTCTTAATTTAAAGCTTAAAATTCCATTTCCAAGAATGACTTATGATGAAGCAATGAAAAAATATAAATCAGATAAGCCTGACTTGAGAAAAGACAAAAATAATCCAAAAGAATTTGCATTCTGCTGGGTTACAGACTTTCCATTGTTTGAATACAATGCCGAAGAGAAACAGCTTTCTCCTGCACATCATCCTTTTACAATGCCACAGGAAGAAGATATTGCTATGCTTGACACACATCCTGAAAAAGTAAAGGCAAAGTGCTATGACTTGGTTTTAAACGGTATTGAACTTGGAAGCGGTTCAATTAGGATTTCAGAACCTGAACTTCAGGCTAAAATATTCAAGATAATTAAAATTAGTGATAAAAAAGCAAAGGAAAGGTTTGGATTTCTTCTTGAGGCATTAAAATTCGCACCTCCTCATGGTGGGTTTGCAATAGGACTTGACAGAATTTCAGCAATCATGTCAGGAACTGAAAGCATAAGAGATGTTATTGCATTTCCTAAGAATAAAGCTGCAAAAGATTTAATGATGGGTGCTCCTTCATCAGTTGATTCAAAACAGCTTAAAGAGTTGCACATAAAAATTGGTTAATCTATTTATTTTTTATAAGTGTAATTAATCCAATTATTAAGAATACTGCACCGCCCCAGTCATGGTTTATAATATTGTCAACAGCAAGAGCTTTTGAACCAAAGATTATTTCATAATCATACATAAAAGCATTAATAAACCATTTATCAATTATAAGAAATATACCTGTTGCAATCAGCACTACTGCAGAAACCAAAGCAGTGTTATTTGCATTCAATTTGTTCCATAATTTATTCAGAGCATTCATTTAATTCAGCCTGCATTCTTCAACATTATGTTTATTTTCATTAAAATAGTTTATGCATTCACCTTCTGCAAATTCAGAACAATCGTCTGAAAGTCCGGAATTTCCAGCTTTTGAAATACATTCAGAACAGCATTTGATTTCAATGTTTTTTTGAATATCAGCCACTGCATTACCTGTGGTAATAACTCCATCCAGCATTACAAACCCAAGAGAAACTACAGCAATTAAGGTGATTATTGTCTTATAAAAATATGTTTTATTCATCAAAAAATATAGAACATTTTAATTTAAAAATTAAACTATCTGCAGAAGAAAACCAACAAAAACAGGGATTATAATGTTGTCATTTAATTTAGGAAGTGCTTCAGCGAAAGATGCAAGAACAGCAACAAAAAAAGAATAATACAACCCATAAGGAACAAGCAGTATTGCATAAGTTGTTATAAAAAATGTAAAACTCCCCAAAATGCTTTTATTCCAACTTCTTTTTCTTCCAAAAGCCTTGCCAACTATTGTTGAAAATGCATCTGATAGGGAAATAACAAGTATGCCATAAAAAGCAGGAACAAGCTCAAACAGAATAACTGCAAGAGCCGAGCCGATGAGCAGATACATTGCTCCTTTTCCAGGGTTTGAACTGTCTTTTTCTCTTTCAAAAATATCAAGCAGTCCAGAGATAATTTTTACATAATTTTTTTTCTCAACTTTGTGTTTTATATACAACCCAAGAAGTATCATCACTGAAAAGAAGACAATGCTTGCTGTTTTCCCATACATAAGGAGAAATAACCCTAATGATAATCCAACTATCATATGGAATATCTGTCTTCTTATTTCAAAAATGACTTCATTTTTTTTGATACTTTCCTTTCCCATTTCAATATAACTCCCTCATATTTTCCTATAAACAGAGATGTAAACACACCGAATAAAGCTCCGAAAAGAACATCAGTAAAATAGTGGGCATTGAGATAAATCCTTGAAAACCCAACTAAAACTGCAAGAATGAAAAGCAGAATTTTATTGTGTTTCCTGCTGTAATGGGACATTGTTGTTGCAATTACAAATGCAATTGAAGTATGCCCACTTGGAAATGAAAATCTGTCCATAAACAAAAGATTGAATAAAACATCAGGACGGATTCTTCTCACTATCTGCTTTATAATATAAACAAAAAAAGTGTTGAAAAGTATTGCATTAAGAAGCATAAAAGATTCTTTCCTTTTTTTAACAACATACATAACAAGTACAAAAGCAATAACAACTGAAAAGTAAAGCCCGTAATGCACAAAAATAGCAAACCAGTCAAGCACAGGGTTTCTAAGTGTTTTAAAAAATTCACCCACTACATCATCAACATACATAGAAATTATATAATTATTTGTGGTATTTATTCTTTGTTAGATTCTTCTGGAACAGGGACTATGGCCTCAGAATTAGCCGCATCTATTAATTCGCGCACAGCAGTCTTATCTTGTTTTTTAACATATTTTTTAACAACATAATGGTTTAAAACAACCATTAACAGTATAATTCCTGCAATTACCCCAAAAGTTGCTGAGAAAAATCCTTCAAAACCTTCAGTTGCTATTTTCTGCTGTGCAAGTATGCCTAGCCATGCAAAGAAAAAAGCCCTTGGGAATGCACCAACTGTTGTTGCTTTCATGAATGTTGAGAATTTTATCTTGGTAAGTCCAGCACCATATGAGATTGCATCAAAAGGAATAAATGGTGCAAGTCTTGCTGCAAGAACAGCCCACCCGCCCCATCTCTCAAACCATTTATCTGCAAATTTTATATTATCCTTGCCAACAAGTTTTTCAGCAATAGGACGCCCGCCTTTCTTAGCAATATAAAACCCAGTTACAGCACCTAAAAGTTCGCCGATTCCACCGAAAATACCTGCACCAAAAAGCCCGAAAACAGCACCTGCTAGCATAAGAACTCCTTCAGAAGGGATGATTACTATAATTGCCTGAACCACCATAGCTATGAGAAGTCCTGCATAACCAAAAGCAGAAACCCACAATGTTATCTGGCCCAGCCACCAGCCTATCATATCTTCAAACATTTTTAATACCTGTTTTTGATTTTATTTCTTTTTAATAATGGCTTCGTGCATTATCTTTGAATTTGGAACAACAGCGTTTTTATCCTTTGTTTTTAAAAGTGTTGATGTTATCCCTACTTGTTGAACAATACCAGATATATTTTTTAATCTTACTTTATCACCTTTTTTAACAAGCTTGTGTCTTCTTATGTAAAACCCGGCAGCCATATTTGGGAAGAAATCAATTACAGATACAGAAACAGCGAGAAGGAAGATTATTGTTATCACTGCTGAAATTAAATATAGAACAATCTGAGACATACCCACCTGATGCAGAACAGCTATTGCAACTATGAAATAAATGCTGTATTTTACAACAGTTGAAACAAGACTTTCAAAACTTTTTCCATATCCTGATAATTCTAGTTTTGCTTTTATTTTATTAAGATTGAATATTTTGCTTATAAGGCTTCCTGACAATCTTACAATAAAGAAGCCCAGTATAATGATTATCAACACATTAACTGCTTTTATAAAGAAAGTGTAGAATGTTTCACTTCCTATATTTGTCAAAATCTGTCCAAGTAAATCAACCATATACAACACTAAAATCATATTTGTTATAAATATTCCCCTATTTGTAATTACAATGGACAAAGAGCTAATTGTTTTTTTAGTTGCTATGAATATTGTTTTTGCTGTCTATGGATTTTACCTTTATTACCCACAGCTTATACAGACGCCGTTTTTTCTCTGGATTTTTGTTCCTGACTGCCCTATTGCGGCCCTTTTATTTGCAGTATTGATTATTTTTAGAAAAGAAAAAAATAAGTGGTGGACTTTTTTTGCAATGGTAACCTTCACTGCTTTAATTAAATATGGTGTTTGGACATTGAGTGTTTATTTTGAACAGCCATCTTATTACTTTGGAGGTGATAATGCAGGCACTATTGTATTCAATATGGCTCTGCATACTGTTATGATTCTTGAGGCATTTTTGTTGATAGGGGTTAAGAAAGTCAGATGGTGGCTTGCATCTGTATTATTCCTTTTGCAGGATGTTTCTGATTATTTCATCACCCTGCCTTTTACACCAGCACCAATATTAAACAAAAATGTTATCTCAGGGATAACAATATTTCTTTCAGTGGCACTTCCTGTTGTTTATTACAAACTTGCAGGTTCTAACAAAAAGATTCCAATTAAGCATTATGGATTTTTACATAAAAGTAAACAAATATAAACTTCAGGAAAATATACCTATTTGTGAAAAAAACATCATTTCCAAAATTATTACCGCTCTTTTTAATAGTGATTATAATTATAGGTGTGATTATTGCATTGCTTATTCTTTTAACTCCTGGTTTATTAAATACCCTTAATGGTTCAGATAATAATGTTCTTTTTGAACATTCTTCAATATCTATTATCTCTGCAGTTCCTGCTGAGGGTGCAGATATTGATTACCAAACAATGGTAGCTTTGACAGTTGAGTATAATATTGGAAATTATGATTCATCAACCCGTTATTTCATTTCTACAGTACTGGTGACTGATAAAGGTGTAACTGACGAAAGTTTGACAGACAAGCGTTATATTGCTGTTAGTGGAAATGATGTTGAAGAAATTAATTCCAAAACAGGGATTGTTACAATTTATTTTGAACCTTCAATATTGTACATTTCGGAGTATAATGATGAGTTTAATTATTATCCTCCATATGAATTTATAGTAATATTAGATAAGGCTATGGATGATGTTTATTTTACACCTCTTGCAAATGATACTATAATTTATAATTAAAAAGAGGGATGCATTATTCTTTGTATTGGTTTGCTTGTCTTAATAAAAGGATATATAAATTTTTCTAAGATAAGTATAGAATATAACAGGTGGATTAAATGGGTATAATTGATTTTCTTTTCGGTCCTGATGAGGATGAATCAAGGAATAAAATGAGAAAAATTAATTTTAATGTTTTATTCCAGAAACCAAAATATGAAAAAAAGAAAGCTTCAAAGAAAATTGACAAAAACAAAGTAAAGAGAAATGTTGAAGAAGCTATTAAATACAATATATGCGAAAGCGTTCCTCAGACAGAACACAGCAGAAAAGCTTACAAGTGATGAACATGGTAGATAAAAAATTACAGGATATAAAGGAAGAAGTGATGCAGGGGGAAATAAAACCAGAAACAAATGCAAAAACTGATTCAAAAATTGAAAAACCGGCTGAAAAAGCAAAACCTAAAAAACCAAGGGTTATTGCTGTTTTAAGTGGAAAAGGCGGGGTTGGGAAAACAACATTAACTGCAAACCTTGGCGCTGCTCTTGCTTATGATTACAACAGAAATGTAGTCGCTGTTGATGCAAATACCACTTCAGCAGGACTTGGACTTTACCTTGGAGAATATTTTTATAAGAATACCATCAATGATGTTATAAAAAGGGGTATTGATTTGTCTGAAGCTCTTTACTGCCATCCAAGCGGACTTAAGCTTCTGCCAGCATCAGCAGATATTGCAGACTCTGATGCAGACCCAAAAAAAATCAAGCAGGTGGTGGATATAGTATCAACTTATTCGGATTTTGTACTGCTTGACTGCCCTCCAACATTGGGGGATGAAACAACTTCCGGGATAGAAGCAAGCAATGAGTGCATTGTTGTTGTAAATCCTGAGTGGGCTTCTCTTCTTGAAGCAAAAAGAACAATAGATTATGTTTCTTCAAAGAAAAAAAGCGTTCTTGGACTTGTTTTAAACAGGACAAACGGAGACATTGATGAATACTATGTTAAGAATGTTGAGGAGGTTCTTAACAGCCCTGTTCTTGCAATAATACCTGAAGACAATTATGTTAAGGATTCAATAGAAAAAAGAGTTCCAGTAGTGCATCTGCACCCTAAATCAGAAGCATCAAGGAACATGAAAGTTCTTCTTGAAAAAATAACAGGACAGGCATTTCCAAAGAGGAAAGGTTTCTGGCAAACTCTTTTTGGGATGTAAGTTTTTACATTCTCAAATTTTTTTTGAGAAATAAGTGTAATACTTTTTTATTTTTAAAACACTTAAAAGTATGATATAACTCACTTTTATAAGTGTTTAACTGGGTATTCTACTTATGGGAAAATCAGAAGCAAGTGATATTGCAGAGTCAGCTCTTATAGCCATGTATTTCAGGAAAAGCATTGAAGCGCTTTCCAATGAAGGGGTTCTGCCAGAAAGACTTGCTGATAAAATTGACTTTGTAGTTGACATGCTTAACGAGTATAAAAATAAGGAAAGTGAATATTATGCTCTTGTAAAAGACATGAATCATTTTAGTGATTTTTATTTCCAGATGGACTCATATATAAGATTTCTTGAAATGGTTAAATCCAGGGATTTTGAAAAAAACAAGGAAAGTCCTCTTGTAAAAGACGCTCTTGTTTTATCCGGTTGTTTTTCAAAATCTCTTTACTCCCATTTAAGCAGAAAACTTTCAGAACTTATTGAACGCATGTAATTAAAATATTGCTTCAATTTCTTTTATTCTCTTATCAGCAGGTATTGAATTTCTATGAAGGTTCCAGAAAACTTTCTGCCCCCATTCCACCCAAGTTCTGTCATAAATATTATAAAACACCCTCACATCTTTGTCAAGCTCCCCCTCTTTGTATTTATTCTTTTCTTCAAACCCTTTTAATCTTAGAAGTTCATCGTCAATTATAAACCCCCTTAAAGGATGTCTGCAGTGCTTTATCTCTATGTTGGGAACATCCTTAATCATATCAATGTTCTTTATTGTGTTGAAATCAACCCTGCAGAGTATCTTGAATTTAACGCCTTTATCTGCAAGCTCTTTTACTACGTCCTCCACCATAATCCCATTTTCTTCAATTTTAAGCCATGATATATTGCCGGAAAAGCAATATATTGTATCCTTTGCTTTTCTGAAAATTTCAATTAGGTTCTGTTTTGTTGATATAAAATCATCTGTATACTCTTCTTTTATGGCTGATTTTTTGCCTTCATCAACAAACTGATAAATATCAAAGGGATTGAAATCTGTTTTAACCCTGCCAGTCTTTATCTGCTCAAAAAGGTTTTTCATTATATCAGAACTCTGGGCAAGTTCATTATAATTCCAATATATAATTTTAACAGAACCCTTTGTACCGCCCCGGAATTTTTTGATGTTTATAAGTCCTGTTCTTTCCTTAATCTCTTCAACATAAGAATCAGCTGTAATCCAGCTTTTGTTAATCAGCTGTGCAATGTCCTGTATTGTTCTCGGCTCTTTCTTCACATACTCAATTATCTGTTTTTCAATTTCTTTGGTTAATACCATTGATTAAACCTTAAACACTTAAAGATATAAAAGTTATTTAAACAAGCAGAAGGTTTGTGCGACTTAAACACCCATATATAATCTCTCAGAAAGGAAATTAGGAAGCCCCTGCATAAAAACACTTTTTCTTGTTTCTTCAATATCATATGTAAATCTTTTAATCTCAACATTTACTTTTTCATCTTCAACATTAAGTTCAATATAGCTGGGTCTTGGGTTGCTGTCCCTTGGCTGTCCTGCGCTTCCGGGGTTTATAATAAGTCCGTTCTTGAATCTGTGAACAAAGGGTTGGTGGGTATGCCCCATAATGATTATGTCTGAATTGACTTTTTCAAACATTTCATTGTATATATTTGCTGAAGTTCCAGGGGGTACTGATTTCCAAATTGGAAATCCTGGAGCTGAATGTGAAACATAAAATTTTTTTCCTTCGAATTCAAATCTTATATTGTCCTGAAATGTTTTAATGTAATCAATGTTTTCTTTGCTAATTACACTTTTAGCGTATCTTAATGCATCCCTGCTAAAGTTATTCATAAAAGAGATATCATTGTTAAGGAGTGCATACTCATGTTCACCTATTACTGAATCCATATTAAGTTCTTGTGCTATTTTTAGGCATTCATTAGGGTGAGCGTAATAACCAATTAAATCACCGCAGTTAATGATTTTATCATGCTCCATGTCAAGGTTTTTCACAAAAGCCTGCATAGCAGAAAGATTAGCATGTATATCCGAGACTATAATGAGCTTCTGCATAATGAGTTATATTGATGTTAAATTAAATAAAGTTTATGTACATGATTGACAATGGTTAAAAATAAATACTGCTCTATATTAGAAAAGACAATGACAATAATGGTATTTGCTGCGCACCCCGATGATGAAGTGCTTGGGTGCGGGGGAGTTATAGCAAGGCTTACAGAACAGGGAGAAAAAGTAATTTCTGTAATTTTTTCATACGGTGAAAAATTTCCGCCCTGGGTTAGCGGAGAAAAGCTTGTTAGAAAAAGAGTCAGGGAGTCAAAAAAAGCAGATGAAATATTGGGCACTTATAAAACAATATTTATGGGTTTCAGCGATTTGGAAGTTGCAAACAGTGTAAATGAAAAAACAGTGGAAAAAGTTTCAGGATTAATAATTGAATTTAATCCTGAAAAGATATTTTACCATTCAAAAAATGACACTCATCCCGACCATATCGCTGTCAACAGAATTGTAGACATGGCTCTTGAAAAATCAAAAAATAATCCTGAGAGGTATGAATTTGAAGTTTCAAATATGATAAACCTATTTAACAGGAATGACGCAACAATAATATGGGATATATCAGACACTTTTAGAAAGAAAATAAGGGCATTAAGGCAGTTCAAAAGCCAGTCTGTTCTCCTTGACCTGCTTGTGCCTATTGTCATATTCAAAATGATGCTTAACGGCAAAAAATATGGATTTAAATATGCTGAGAAGTATTATTTAATTGAGTAGATAAGTTGAATAAAGGGGGATATATGAACAAAAGAGTGCTTTTTGTGCCCTGTGGCGTTGGACTTGGGCATGCAACAAGAATACATGCAATAATGAAGGAGGTTGAGAAATCCAGCCAGACAAAAGTAGCAACATACGAACGGGCTTATGAATATTTCCAGAAAGAAAGATATGCTCCTACAAAGATGATGGGTTTTAATTATGACACCTCAGACAGCACATTCACTCTTTTTGAAAATATTGTTAAAAATATGGATTATCCTTTTGCGCTGTTGAGGGATACCTTTACAATATCTTCAATGCTTTCAGAATTCAAGCCTGATGTTGTTGTAAGCGATTCAGAGCCTAATGCTTTTTTTGCATCAACACTTTTTGACACTAAAAAAGTAATGGTAATGAATCTTCTATCAGTTCTTGAAGAAAGAAAATATCTTCCAAGAAGTATTATTGAAAATACAAGGAACCAGATTTATGTTATTGAAAAACTTGTAAATTATGCTCTTAAAAGGATGGATATGGTTATCTTTCCGTCTTTGATTAAATATAAAAACATCTCTTCAAAAGTTAAGATAGTTGATTTGATTGTCAGACAGAAGCCGAATGAACTCCCTAATGAATCAGTGCTAAGGGACAAGCTTAATCAGCATAGTGATTTTTATCTTGTAAACCTTGGTGGCTCTGCATTTGGAAAGGAATTTTTTACCAAAATAGTAAAGGTTTTGAAGAAATTTGAAGATAAAAAATTCATTATAAGCAGCAACTATAGTGTGCTTAAACCTGTTGAAAAAGACTATATCCTTATAGTCCCTTTCCTTGATAATTTCCTTGAATATCTTAAAATATGCAAAGGAGCAATATCTCTTGCAGGGCACAGCAGTATCTCTGAGTTTATGGTTTATAAAAAACCGTCCCTGATAATACCCATTACAAATCATATTGAACAGATATCTAATGCAAACATGCTGAGAAGATACGGACTTGCAGAAACTCTTTTTGAGATTGAAGATGAAGAAAGACTTAGGAATAAATTAAAGAAATTCTTTGACAGTGAAGAAGAAATCAAGAAAAAAATTGAATCCCTTAATATAAAGGGTAAAGGCGCAGAAGAAGCTGCAGAGTTTATTCTAAACGTGTAGTTATTGGTGTTTTTTCAGCAGTTTCAAGAAAATAACTTTTAACTTTCCTGAAATATTCCTCAAGAAGTTCGTTGTCAATTTCAAAAGTTGATTTCCAGTTTCCTGCTTTAAAGCCGTCAGATGTTTTTTCAAAATCCATTGTCGTCAGCATTTTTAAGTGGTAATAAAGCTCGAAAACATCATCATCAATATAACCTTCTGAAACAAGATGCTTGTCAAAGTTTTTCTCCTGTTCGTCAGCAACAGCATCAACAAGATGTTCAATTGTTCCTGTAAGCTGTACTAAGAATGTCCTTAAAGCCTCAACACTTTTAATTCCTGCTTTAAGCATTACTTCTGCCCTGGAAAGTTCAAGCTTAGCCCTCTCAAGCATCCTGTTCATTCTATAATTTATTATCTATTTTTCTTATTAAATCTTTTACTAAAATGAGATGTTTTTTGACTTTGTCCATATCAAACCTGAACATCCTGTAATTTTCATTAACAATACACAATGTATCCTGCTTCTCAAACTGAATTCTGCTTGGCTTTGAATCAGCAAGTTCAACCATATCAAGCAGACTGTTCCAGAAATCCTGGTTGATGTTCATGTCGCTTGAATACTTTTCAATAAACATTCTTACTTTAAGCCTGTTAGACTCTGGAACCATAAGTATTCTTTTGTAATATTTTTCTTTTGAAAGATAGGAATTTATTGCTTTTACAGCACTGTTTGTGAGATGGTTTACTGCTGAAAGAAAAAGGGCCTTGTCCTTAACAATAGGATAAGTTGTGTATATAATATGATCTGCGAGAGAAACTTCCCGCATAGCTTCATTAAATATGAACTTATAATCTTCCATAAACAGTTATTAAAGAAAATCGCAATTTTTTTAATCTTTCCAATACAAGCTAAAACTGAAATGGTGGCTTGGAAACATAAAATTTACAAGAATACACTCTGCAAAGAGTTCTGTTTTCTTTCATACCTTACCGGAGTTTATTTTCCAGAAAAACCCTGTGAAATAAGCGAATTCAGGACATTTGAATTATCAGACATGGAGATTTCTGTTTTGTATGACAGATATGATATGGGTGAAAATTATTTCTCATGTACTGCTGTGATAAAATGCAGTGATAAAAAAGTCCATGAAATACAGGGTAAGTTTAATTTTTTTGAGAAAGAAGTCATAAGAAAGCACTTTGCTAATATACCCTCAATAATAGAAATGTTTAAAAAAACAAAGGATATTGTAGATTAACTATGGCTAAATTAAGACCGGGAAGATGCCACCGAGAAGTTGAGAGAGCTTTTACAAGGCACAGCAGATACAGGAAAAAAAGCTATATTAAAGGTATACCAGGCTCAAGAGTGGCAAAATATGTAATGGGAAGTTCAAAAGCCCAGTTTGCAAAGAGATTTATTCTTAAATCTGCTGAAAAGGAAAAATCTTTGATTAGGCATAACGCACTTGAATCCGCGAGAATAGCAATTACAAATTTTATGAATAAAAAAGTAAAACCTGAAAATTACAAATTCATAATCCACACTTATCCGCATCAGGTTTTAAGAGAAAAACCAATAGCATGTGGAGCAGGAGCAGACCGTTATTCAAGCGGTATGCAGAAGGCTTTTGGAAAACCTGTTGGAAGGGCTGCAATTATTAAGTCCAATCAGCAGGTTTTTTCAATAGAAGTAGATAATGCTTATTTTGGTTTTGCTGTCGAAGCTCTTAAAAGAGCAGGCAAAAAACTTCCTATAAGAATAGCAATAGACAATGGGAAGCCTCTTTGTTAATCAGCTATAACTAAAAAACAAAAGGAGAGCAAGCCTCCAAAAATCTTTTGAAATTATCATATACATTACTAGCAGAGAAGCTCCTAAAAGCAGAGGGAACATAATATCTTTACCATCAACAAGCTTTATCAAAACAAACGCCTCTACAAACATAAATGCATGGTATACAATCCCTAAAAAAAATCCAGTATCCATTGCTAGTCCTGAAAGAAAAGGAACAATAGCAGCAATAAATCCAAAAAACATAAGCCATGGTACTGAAATAAGTATAAAAAATTCTCCAGTGTGCTTCTGATTTTTAATTAAATAAAAAAACAGCCCTATTACTGCAATAAGTTCTGAAAAAGCACAGTATGCAAACAAAATAGGGATTATGCTGTTTAAATCAACAGCAACATTATAATAATTTACATAAGTTCCTACTGAAAGAACAAGATTGATTATAAGAAACACAAAAGCAGTATTCCTTTTCCAGTAACTCCACTGAGACTGTTCATACAACCATTCTCTTATTTTTCCTGGAAAAAGCCTTATGTTCATCTAACATAAATATACACAACTTGTTTATTTTTATTACTGTGCTTTGAAAAACCAGAAGATAACAATCTGCATAAAATCCATTGAGGCAAGCAGGTATAATGAAAGAACAACAGCCCCGAGGACAAGTGGTAGAAAAATGTTTTTGATTTTTGCAGTCCCTATAAAAAATAAACCTTCAAAAAACATAAATGCATGAATTAAAATCCAACCTATGGATTCCAATAATATTCTCCATTCAAATAAACTCCCCGGATATATGAATGCAAGAACAACTGCTATGAGCCCAAAAAACATAAGCCATGATACAGAGAAAAGGGCAATAAAATCCCCTAAATCTTCCTTTCCGATGAGCATAAATACTATGCTAATTGAAGCAATTGCTGTTGCTGTTGCACAGTATGTAAATATGTAGGATTTAATCTGGCTTAGTTCAACTGCTATCTGGATATAGTTTTCATAACCAATTATAACTCCAAAGATATTTACAGCAAGTATAAGAACAAGAACAATTTTTTTGTATTTTTTTGCAAGCCCGTTTAATTTTAATAAAGCACTGCTTTTCATTGTTAGAATAAAGAAATTCGTTATTTTTATTATTGGTTGTTAAGTGTAACATTTTTATAATGGACAAAGTTATAAATAATAAGGTATTAATTTAATTTATCAGGTGGGGATAAGGTGGTAAAAAGAATTTTATGGCTGAAGGATTTATCAAAAAACAGCCTGAATATTGCAGGAGGAAAAGCTGCTAATCTTGGGGAAATGTATAATTCAGGGCTTCCTGTTCCTTCTGCTTTTGTTGTTACTACAGACACTTACAAAGAGTTTCTTGAACTTACTGGATTAAAGGATAAGATACTCTCCGTACTCTCAGGCCTTGATGTTGACAATACTTCTGGATTAATGGCTGTTGCAAAGGAGATACAGGAAATGATTGTATCGGCATCAGTTCCTTCAGAGATAAAATTTGCAATAATAGATGCTTACAAGAAGATGAACATAGGTGGTGACAGATATGATGCTCTTGATGAAAGAGCCATGCAGTTGATAGGTGCAGGCAGAGACTTTCCTTATGTTGCTGCAAGAAGTTCAGCAACAGCAGAGGACCTTCCGGGAGCAAGTTTTGCAGGACAGCAGAAAACACTGCTTTTTATAAAAGGTGACGAGCCAGTTGTAAATGCAGTAAAGGAATGTTGGGCAAGTCTTTTTACAGCACGTTCAATATTTTACAGAACAAAGCACAACTTCCCCCATGACAAAGTTTACATTGCGGTTGTTGTTCAGAAAATGCTTGATTCTGAAAAATCAGGAGTTGCTTTCTCAATCAATCCTGTAAACGGAGATGATGAAATTGTAGTTGAAGCAGGATGGGGCGTTGGGGAAGCAATAGTTGCTGGAAAAGTCAATCCAGATTTGTATATTGTTGACAAGCAGTCCCTTAATATAAAAAGCAAAAAAATAAATGAACAAACATGGATGTACACAAGAGACATTACTGGAAATAAATTAGGAGTCATAAAAAAGCCTTTGTCATCTTCAAAAGCAAAGGAGCAGGTTTTAAGCGATGAACAGATTAAAGAGCTGTCAAAATATATTCTTAAAATAGAGCAGCTTTATTCAGGAGTCCCGCAGGATATTGAATGGGCTGTTGAAGAAGCAAGACTTTATATTGTGCAGTCACGCCCAGTCACTGCGATTGAAGAAGTTAAGAAAAGAGCTACTGAAAAAGTTGAACATAACGAAAGCATGCTTATACTTAAAGGGCTTTCAGCAAGTCCAGGAGTTGCATCTGGTGTTGTGAGAGTAATAAACAGCGCTGATGATGTAGACAAAATTCAAAAAGGCGACATTCTTGTAACAACTATGACTGACCCTGATTTTGTTCCTGCAATGAAAAAAGCCTCGGCAATAGTCACTGACGAAGGAGGTATGACCAGTCATGCAGCAATTGTTTCAAGAGAGCTTGGAGTTCCATGCATTGTTGGAACTGAAAGCGCAACAAAAAAACTTCAGTCAGGTATGAATATTATTGTTGATGCAACAAGCGGAAAAGTTTACAGAGCAGACTCTTCTGTCAGGTTAGCTCCGCAGGAGCAGTTGCAGGAGCAAATTGAACCTGTTAAGGAGTCTGAATTTGAAGAACATAACCTGCTGTACAGTGAAAAAGATGAAGAAAAGGACATTAATAAAATAATAGAAGAAAAAGAATCTTCTGCCGGTGAAATTTCTGCTGGTGAAATAGCAGTTGCAGAAGAATTTGAAAATGATGTTTTTGAAGCTCCAAAACAGAGTGCAGTGCTTGATTTAGTTAAAAAATATGAGGACAGTGAAATGGCTTCTGAAACAGAAAACGCCCCTTACGAAGAAACAAGAACAAAGATTTACATGAACCTTGGAGTTCCTGAAAAAGCTGAGCAATATAAAAAACTTCCATTTGATGGGGTGGGGTTGATGAGGATTGAGTTTATAATAGCAAGTTCAATAAAAGGACATCCTATGAAACTGATAAAAGATGGCAGAGGAGATGAATATTCCAATAAACTTACTGAGGGAATTGAAAAAGTAGCATCTGCAGTGTACCCTAAACCAGTTATTGTTAGATTTTCAGATTTTAAGACAAATGAATACAGCAATCTTGAAGGAGGCGCTGAATTTGAACCAAAAGAAGAAAATCCCATGATTGGTTGGAGGGGATGTTCAAGGTATATACATGAAGATTTTGAAAAAGCCTTCAGGCTTGAGTGTAGAGCAATAAAAAAGGCAAGGCAAAAATACAGGAATATATGGGTTATGCTCCCTTTTGTAAGAACTGTCTGGGAAGTAAAGAAAGTCGTTGAGATAATGAAGACAGAAGGGCTTTCATCAGGACATGATTTTAAAATAGGGATTATGGCTGAATTGCCTTCTATAATATTTATGGCTGATGAGTTCAGCAAGATAACAGATTTTTTTTCAATAGGTTCGAATGATTTAACTCAGTTGATTTTAGGTGTTGACAGAGATTCAGCAAGACTTGGAAAAATGAATTACTTTGATGAAAGAAATTCTGCTGTTTTGAGAGCAGTAAAGTATCTTATTGATACAGCACACAAACATAATGTTCCTGTTTCAATATGCGGACAGGCACCTTCTGTTTACCCTGAATTTACAGAGTTCCTTGTCAGATGCGGGATAGATTCAATATCTGTCAATCCTGATGTAGTTGCATCAACAAGAACTCTTGTTGCAAAGACTGAAAAAAAGGTGGATATTGAAAAAATCAGTGAGAACACCCAGATGTTTTAGCACTTTTTGATAATTTGTAAGGCCTTTGTTTTTATTTCTTCAAGAAGTTCTTCAAAACTACTCGTTGTAGTTTCCTCAATTATTAAATCCTTTTTTTTGAGAAAGTCACCAAAAATCGGCTTGATTACGCCTAAAACAGAAAGCATTATTTTGGAATCATTTGCGTCAACCTCAAAAGTCAGAACATCAAAACATTCGGAATGAAGATAATTATGTGGGTTCTGTTTTTTTACCAAGTCTGAGAAGTCCTTAATATAAGGAGCGTATATATCGCTTGATACATAAACTGCCACCGCATATTTTTGAACAGACCCCATTTCCATAATTTTCTAAGAAAACCTCAACCTTAAAATTGTTGCTTAAGTATTACAAAGAGCTGATTATTCAACCGATAAAGTAATACTTCAGCATTAACTTTAATAACAGGGGGATTTTATAATTAATCATGATAATAAGAAGTCTTATTGCAAGAAAAATTCTTAACTCCTCATCTAACTATACAATTGAGATTGAAATTGAAACTACAAAAGGAAAATTCTATGCGTCAGTTCCTTCAGGGACGAGCAAAGGAAGTGCAGAAATACAGGAATTTGCAAAAGATGATGTTGAATATTGTGTTGATGCAATAAACAGAAATATGTCAGAGGTTATGAAGAATTATGTTGTCAATGATTTGTCAGTTTTGAATGAAATCGAAAAAATTTTTAAAAAGTACGGGGGCAATTCAGTTCTTGCTGTTGAATATGCTATTATCAAGGCAATGGCTTCTGAGATGGGTGTTCCTGAATACTTGCTTATTAACAATAATTCTGTGAGTATGCCGAATATATTAAGCAATGTTATTGGGGGGGGCTCTCACTCTTTCGGCAATGGGCCTGAATTTCAGGAGTTTCTTATAACATGCTTAAATCCTGATAATATAAGACAGGCAGTTGCTATAAATTCACTTGCATACAGCATGCTTCAAAAAAAAATAAAAGTATTTGGAAGAAATCAAGAAAATGCACTTATAACTAATTTATCAAATGAGAAATCACTTTCTGAACTCAGTAGCATCGTTTCTGAAATTGCTGACAAAACTAAAAAAAGAGTTGTCTTGGGGGCGGACGTTGCTGCTAATCATTTTTTTAAGTCTGGGAGTTATACTATAAACAACAGAAAGCTTTCAAAGAGCAAATACATGGATTATTTAATCAAATTAATAGATAAGTATGATATTTATTATCTGGAGGATGCTTTTTCCGAAAATGATGTAAAAATGTTCTCAGAACTTTACAGTTCTGTGGGCAAGAAATGTTTGATCTGTGGTGATGATTTGCTTGCAACAAATCCAGACAAGCTTAAAAAAGCATTAAATATGAATTATGGAAATTCTGCAATAGTAAAACCAAATCAAGTAGGTTCTCTTATTAAAACAGGAGAATTTGTTGAATTGTGCAAAAAAAACAGGATAATCCCTATACTGTCACATCGTTCCCAGGAAACTGAAGATTCGATATTGTCACATCTTGCAGTAGCATACAGATGCCCTTTTATGAAAATAGGAATTGCAGGCAGTGAAAGAACTTCAAAACTTAATGAGCTTTTTAGAATCTTCAAGTGAGTCCTTTTCAGAACCTTTCATCAATTCCCTTAGTTCTTCCATTTTTTGAGCAAGAGGCGCAGTAGCTTCTTTCATCTTCCAGTATATCTCATCACTTTTTAGTTTATAATCCGAGTTGTTCTTATATTCTTCTGTCATTTTTTATCATCATATCTTGCTTACATATCTCTTTATTTCATTTTCGGAAATTGCACAACCACTGAATTTAAGCGCCCACAGAGAAGCTTCTATAACGTCTCTTTCTTTAGGGTAACCTCTTACTCTTTTCTGAAGTATCCCCTGCTGAAAAGCAGAGCCAACTATTTCAGTTGAACGTATAATGTATTTCTTCCCAATCATATCCATGAATGCTTTGTAGTTCTGCTCATGAAAACTTATTTTTGTGTGAAGTTTATTTTCAAGAATGCTCCAAAGCGCTTTGTAATCCTCAATAAGCAGTCTTGTTGTTTTTTCATCAACGCCTATGACCTCTGCACCAATTATTTTTGAAAGAGCAAGAATCTCGCATTCACCTTTATGAATTATATGTATTGGTTCCCCTCCCCTGAAGAAAATGCTATTTGAATATTTCATTATATCACTGCACATGCTGTCAATTTCCTTTGATTCATTAAGTTCAAAAACGCCCTCATTAAGCAGCATCTTTACTCGCAGTGCTTCAAGCATCCACCTCTTTTTATTTACTGCATTATCTATTGTTTCAAACTTAACAGAAGGAGTTATAAAAAATCTAACTCCTGAAACAGATTTAAGCTCTTTAAATACCCATAACAGGCAGCTTGAAGCCATTGAAATTATTGTGCTTGAATCAAGAACAAGAAGTTTATTCATTTTTATCATCTCTCCTGAACAGTTTATTTGCTATTTTCAGTCTTGAAGAAGGTTCTTTTACTCCTGACTGTTTTTCGTGTATTTTTGTAGCTCCAAGATAATCCATGATTTCATATTTGCTGACCCCAAGAAGTTCAGCAACCCTGCCAAGAGATATACCATGTTCATAAATGCGAGTTGCTTTCTTGATTTTTGCTTTTTCAAGTATCCATCTTACATATAATGAGTATTTTTTGTCATATTTTGATATAACATCAAGCGCTGTTTTTTGTGCGTACTCATAAGAAGTATAATCTTTATGTTTAAGGCTCGAAGTCATTTTTTCAAGAAGAGATATTATTTTATCCCTGAATTTAATCCATTTTGCCGTTTTGTTGCCTATATTTGATTCCATTATCTTTGCAAGGGAATAGATAAGCACAGCCCAGGTTATTGAATGGCTGTCCTGAAATGTGCTTGCATTGTGTATTGTCCTGTTGCTTAAACTCTTTACACTTTCAGAATCACCTTTCTTTACAAGAACAACAGCTTGTTTTAGAACGTCAAGAATATCATTTCTTATAATTTCATTCATTAAGTAATAGTATGTTCTATTCAATTAAAAATGTTTTTGATTACACATCCTTTATAAATCTTAATCTAAGATAATTAGTTATGTCTGAACTTGGTTTTGATAAAAACAGATTAAAAAGCAAAACTGCTATTAAACAGATGACAATAAAAACTCTTGAAATTCTTTTAAACGCGCAGAAATCAGGACTTGAAGAACTCGAAGAAATCAACAAAATTCTTGCAGGATTTGAAAAAATAGAAGATTACAAAAACAGGGGAAAGAAATTCCATGTTTATCCTGGAACTTTAAGTGGAAAAAGTGTCGAATACATCTGTGAATTCTTTGAATCCTATAACGGACCTTACTGGTTTGTGCAGGAAATAAGAGAGGACGATGCAGTTCTTTCTGAAAACCCCGGATTAAAAAAGAAATGTAAACTCTGCAAAGGGGAGCATCCTGTTATTGCAGACTATTACCTAAGAAACAGCGATGACGCTCTTATTAAGGAAATATTGTATTTATGTCCAAAAGAACTGGAAACAGTTAATATTGCAAAGTTCGAAAGAAAAGAACGCTTTTAAATCCCGAACACTTTTTTAAAATTGGAATAAATTTCTTTTTCACATTCTTTATAACTGATATGTTTCAGCTCAGCTATTTTGCTGACAGCATATCTGACAAATGCAGGTTCGTTTCTTATTCCTTTTTCATGACTTAAATAAGGGGCGTCTGTTTCAGTGAGAAGTCTGTTAACAGGAATCATTTCAACGAGTTTCTGTATACTTTTCGTCCTGTATACAAGTGGAGGTATTGAAAAATAACATCCTTGTTTTAAGAAATCATTTACGAGACCAAGGCTTCCCGAATACATGTGCAGAACTGCCTTAACTTTGTGATTCTTTAGAACCTCAAGAACCTCTTTCTCAGCTTTTCTTGTGTGTATTATTGCAGGAACATTCATATTTTCAGCAAGTTTAAGGAATTTTTTAAAAACTAAATTCTGGAGTTCTATGTCTTGTTTAGTACATTCTATGTTAAAGTCCAAACCAATTTCTCCAATAGCAGTAATCTTCTGTCTTGAGATAAATTCAATTTCCTTTCCAGTTTTTTTAATTCCATCCCTGACAGCATCCCATGGATAAAACCCAAGGCTAGGAAGAACATTTTCATATTTTTCAGCAAGTTGCAGAGTTTTTCTGTTGCTTTCTGCATTAAGTCCATTGTTTATGATTACACAATTGCTTCTTTTGATTACTTCATCTATGTCTTTGTCAAATTCTTTTGAATCAAGATGTGCATGGCAGTCAGTAAGCATATTTATTTATTATAAAAAAGAACTATTTAAATCACTCTTTTGCCATAGTAAGTTCAATTGTTGAGATTCTTGTTTTTCTTTTTTCATCTGAAACTTCCTGTGAGCCTATTTTTATCCCAGATATCTTTGCTTCTTTTACAAAACTGTTTCTTATTACTTCAGCAACATCAACAGCCCTTGTAATCCATTTTCCTCTGGCTTTGATTATAATATCTCCCTTATTCAATTTAAGAACTCCTGCCGTTACATATTTCATAAAAGGCTTTCCACTGATGAAAACACTGTTATCTTTAATATTTTCCATTGCGGGAAATTTACCTCTTTTCCTTTTTAGCAAGCATAGTGACATATCCAGCAAGTCTGTTTCTAAGCTGTTTTGAAGGTATGTCTGCTATTTTGGAAACAGTAACTTTATTTTGTTCAAAGTTTTTAGTTATTTCAGGCTTATTTTTTGTGTATATCTGCTTTCCTACTTTTTTAATAAATGATGTTCTTATTCGTCCCATTATCTTTAGAAATGATGAATTACTTTTTAAAGATTTCGAAAACCAGGATAATGGAAAAGTTATAAAATACAAATGCAGTATAATTATACAATGGCTTTTGTTGAAACAGCAGTCGGGATAGCAGGAATATTGATTTTCATATACCTTTTCTATGTTTCAGATATCTTCAAGTGGATTGTTGTTGCAGTGCTTATTTTTATAGGTATTGCTGGTTTTTTTAGGTTTTTCGTTAAAAAATATGATGAATATGAAAGAGGCATTATTTTCAGGCTTGGGAAGTTTAATAGAATTACAGGGCCTGGCTGGACAGTTGTAATCCCTTTTTTTGAAAAAGAGTATACCCGGGTTGATGTAAGAACAAATATGATGGACTTATTTGTTCCAAGCGCATTTACAAAAGATGATTTAAGAATAAAACTTAACGGGTTCATATATTACAGAATTGACAACCCAAGAAAAGCAGTTCTTAAGATAAAAGATTATTCCAGAGGCATCAAAAACCTTATTGTAAGCGAAACAAGAAATGTTATTGGTTCTCTTAAAATGAGGGACTTATTCTCGAAACTTGATGAACTTAATGATATCCTTGCTGATAAAATAAGGCATCATGCATGGAAATGGGGGGTTTATGTCCCAATGGTCCAAATAGAGGGAATATATCCTCCGGATGAGATTTCAGAGGCTCTTGAGAAGAAAACTATAGAAAAAGAAATGATGCAGGCACAGGTTTTCAAAGCAGAGGCAAAGAGAATAGCAATAGAAGCTTATGGGGAAGCAGGAAAATCCCTTGATGACAGGGCATTAATGTTTATATACATAAAAGCTCTTGAGGAGCTAGGCAGGGGAAAATCCACAAAGATTATATTCCCTGCTAAGTTCTTTGAAAGCATATCAGATATTACAAAGAGCGTATCTTCATCACTTGGGAAGAATATTGATTTAAGCGAAGTGGTAGAGGCTTTTAAAAACAATATTGCCACAGGCAAATGATTTTTAAAATTTCTTATTTAAGTATTATAGCACATGGTAAGGGAAAGTAATCATATTATTGGAGGACAGCCTTCTTCAGGTAAGTCTACTTTTTTAAGTGTTTTTGATTTTATCAACACGTTTGGGATTAAAAATATCTCAAAGATAGTAAGCGATGAGAACAGCCTTATTGACTATTACGTTAAATTCGGGAGTGGTAAAAAAGAACTTTTGGATAAAATTAATGATATGTCCGCAGATGATTTTGCAAAGCAGTTCTGGAGAATGTCTGAAACATCAGATAAAGAATCATTAAAGTTCATTGAAAAATTACTTAATGAAGGATTTCAGAATCCACAAATAACCAATTTAAAAAAACTACTTAAAGATGCTTTAATGACGTTCAAAGGCAATGAATTTACAGACGATTTTTTAAACGTGTATATGACCAACAGAACTACCTCTGAACCTTTTCTTAAAAACGCTGTAAGCACTGAAATAAGCAGGAATCTTATTGATGTTTTTAAAAAAGGAAGTCTTGATGAAATTAGAAAACTGAACGAAATACTTGAAAACAAGGAGGGGAAGTACAATAATATCACTGAAGAAAAAATCTCTAAGATAGGTTCAAAACTTGAAGGTATGGTTAACATGGATAAATTAAGTCTTTATTTAATGGAAAGGAAAGAGAGAATAAATAAAATTGTCCAAAGTCTTTCTCCTGATGATTCTGAGTTTCTTCCAACATGGAAGCTCTGTGGCCAGATTGCAAATATGAATGATAAAAATTACAGAAGAGAAGTTTCAGACGTAATCTCTACACTTGCAAAGAGCGATTTCTTCCATCAGGATATACAGAAAATCTCTGATTATTTATTTGCAAGCAGAATTGTCTTAAGCAAAAAAGAATTTGATTATTACTCAGAAGCTCTTGCAAGGCTTGCTGTTGAAACTCTTCCAGGTTTTATGGTCAAGTATATAACTTCAAAGAAGAACCTTTCAGAAGGAAAATTCTATGTTATTCTTCCATGGATGGGTGGCAGGAAGTATGAACTAAGTGATTCTCTGAATGAAGTGGCTGAAAGTGATATTATCAATGTAACAGAAGCTCTTGGTGAACACATAAAGTTAATTGCCCCTTACTTGAAGCTTTGCAAAAAACTTATGCCTGATGTAATATCCCCTGAAAAAGGTGTTGATTTTGTGCTTGATATTCCGGTTTCTGAAAAAGTTAAGAAAGAGTATCTTAGAGATATTTATGCAAAAAAAGCCCTTAATCTCTTCGGGGAGGAGTATGTTGACCTTAAGGAAAGAAAAGCAACTGCAATAACACCAAATGGATTTACAACTCCTGACAACAGGAAGGTATGGTTCACTGAAATAGGTGGAACAGTGAGAGAAGAGGATTTCCCAAAAATAGCTGAAGAAGAAGATGAAAAAGAACTTGCAGACATTATACTTGACAAGCCAATATATAAGAAAATGACACAAAAAGAAAGAAAGGAATACTCCTCAAAACTTCTTTCAAAAGCAATAGGCAAGAAGCTTGAAAATCTTAATATTGACTGGTTTGTTGATGGAAACAGTCTTGGGATGCCTGGTGTTTTTATAAAGACTTCTTATAAAAATAAAGCTTCTTATAATGAAGTATGCAATATTGATTCACAAATTGAAAAAATTCTTGATAACTTAAAAAATTCAAGAACCAATTATTTTATAATTGCAGATGAAATTAAAAAAAGTCTTGATTTTGAGCTTTCAGGATTTATGAACAATGCTTTCAAAAACAGCGTGGGTTATGTTTATGAACAAATGGCTGTGCTTGGTAAGGATTCAGAAGATGTTGACATAGAGGCGATTTACGAAGTAAACAAAGGAGTGGCAGATACAATAAGCGATGAATTCAAAAAAAATATAAAGGAAAAGCTTGCTCCTAAACTTCTTGAAAAAGGAATGTCTCAGGAAATTGTTAAAAAATTAATAGAATCTAAAGAAGGAATTGCTGATTCTTACCTTAATTCAAGAGTATGCATAGATGTTCTTAATACATTTTTTAACAGAATTTTTGAACAGTCTGATGATAAAACTGCTGAGTCAGGAGACAGTTTTTGGTTTCTTGTTAAGGAGATAGCTAAAAAATCAAAATCAAAAGATAAAAAAAAGGTTTATGACCGGCTTGAAAAAATTGTAATAAACAAGAAAGACAGGATATATGAAAGATTCAAGCACCTTGCAGAAGATTCAGGAAACCACAATATAATAAACAAATATATTAACATACTGAAGAATAAGATGGAATTTATGACATTGGGAAATCTTGGAGAAGGAAATTCTTTAAAATTGGAGTCAATTGTTTCACCGATTATAAACTACAAATCTGAAAGCAATTATTTTTTAAATTCAATCGAGGAAAAAACAGAAGATGAAGAAACAAAAACACTTCCAATATGTGAGAATCTTAAAGACATTATGGATCTTGCTTCAAAAGCAGATTACGGAAAAAATGGGTTTACTTATTTGAAAACCCATGTTGCGTTTAAGTCAAAACCAAATAATCCTTTCTGGAAATCAGGAATTTCAACACTTAATTCATTTGATGAGGCTATTAAGGCATACTCTTTTTTCAAAGTTATTTACAACTTTGCAGAAATAGGTGCCGACATGAGGGATGTAATAGGAAATAAACTTTACAGGAAATCAAGTATAGTTGCAATTGAAAAGAAAGATGAAAATAATGAAAGGCTTGATTATACTGATGCTGTAAGGCAGATAATAACTGAAATGATAAACCCCGATGTGGTTTAAATAGACATCATTGTATAAAGCTCGCTCATGTCATGCTTTAGTTTTTTAAGGGCTTTATAAAGATAATCTGAATTAGGATAGTTTTTCTCAAAGTAATCACTGCTAAACTCATCAATTATTTCCTTAGAACATCCTGTCTTTTCAGCATAACTTTTAAGTTCTTTTTTTGAAGTTTCTGAAATTTCGGCATTAAAAAAATAAGTCTGTCTTGTTTCATCAAGAAGTTTTTTTACAAGAACGCTGTTTTTATTCAGCCTTTCCTGGGGGAAATCATATTTATGTTTTTTAGCTGAAACAAGGTTTTCTTTTTTACCTATTTTTTTAATATACCCTTTTTCTTCAAGGTTGTTTAATCGTTCGTCAATTTTTTCTTTTACATAATAAGCAAGCTTCCTGTAAAATTCCTGCTTTGGAACGCCTCCCTTTTTAGAACAGCTTTCAAGTTCATACATGAAAACATCATTAATTTCATTTTCTTTTGTTTTCTTAAAATCATTATAATTTGGTTTAAGATAAGAATCTCCGTATTTTTCAATAAGCACAAGCGCCTTTTTTATTTTATTTTTTGAAAGAGAAAGTCCTAACTTTTCAACCAATGAGTCATTTATCTCATCCTCTTTTGTATAATCAGCATATTTAAGAATTAAGTTTACAGCTTCATAATCCTGTATTTTTGAAATTTCTTCATTTTCTTTTGAACAGTATTTTATTTTATATTTTAAGTCATCATCTGTCTTAAGATTGGATATTACACTATATTTTCCCCTCCCTGTTTTTTCAAGAACACCTATTTTTGTAAGAAATGAAAAAGCAGTGTAGTCTGAGCCAAAGTCTTTTGGTGCTATTGTTTCGCCTACTTCAACTTTGTCAGCGATTTCGTATGCGTTTTTTCTGTAGGTGCATAGTGGATCAAGCTCAAAATCAATATCCTCAGCAGGTTCAAATCCCTGCTTCCCAAAAAATAACTTTGATTCTAAACCGCTTATTTTTTTAAGAGAATAAACTGTTGAACCATTATATTTCCCTGATTCTTCAACAGCATCAAGCCCTTTGAGAAATTTAATTATTGAGTAGCTTTTGGATGCTGTTGTATTAAGGGTTTTTGAAATAGAATCCGCTGTAAAATTATCAATACCTCTTTTGAGAAGTTCAACTGCTTTGCTTCTGTAGTCGTCTTTTGTTTTTTTATCAAAAAAAGCCGTGCTAAGAAGAAACTTATTTTCATTTTCGTCGTACTCTGAATTTTCTATTAACTCGGTGCTTAAATCATCTTCAAGAAGCGAAACAAGCGCGTCAGATAGATTTTTTCCTGTTTTCAGTTTTTCAATCCCAATTTTTTCACCATTGTAAAACATAACGCTGTTAACCCACTCTTCTGATTCAAGAACGCCTGCATTGTTAAGTACAAAAACAAGGTTTTCAAAAGCCAAGTCAGAATCACCTAAGGTTTCCCCTTTCTTAATTGAAGCAAAAGCATTAAGTGATGTTGCTATTGTGTACACATTCCATAACACCCTATCCTTTGCTGAAAGCGAATTTAAATAATCAAGAAGTATGGAAGTGTTCCTGAAGCCGGACATATTTTTGTTTATTATGTTGTTTTTTGAAAAAGATTCAATAACTGAAAGTGAAAGACTAAGCAGTTCCTCTGTCATTTCAGCTTTTCTGTCATTGGTTCCTGATGAAAAATCAGGCTGAGCAAGTGCATTCATAATTTTAAAGGCATATTGTATGTTTATAAAACTAATGAAAAATTACAATAACGCATAAAAATATAACGAGTGTCTAATAATGCTCATGGAAAAGATATTCTTCCCGTTTGAATCTGTAAGAAACCAGCAAAGTGATATGGTTGAAAAGATTTACAGTGCTGTTTCAGGTTCAAGCCATGCAATTATACATGCCCCCACAGGCATAGGAAAAACAGCGGGAGCGATTTCGCCTGCATTAACTTATGCCCTTAAAAATGATGTTTCAGTTCTTTTTTTAACTCCAAAACACACTCAGCATAAAATAGCTGTTGAAACTCTTAAAAGAATAAAACTTAAACATAACCTTGATTTTACTGGTGTTGATTTAATAGGAAAGCAGTGGATATGTCCCATAGAAGGCATTGAAGGATTAAGTTCAGGTGATTTTGCAGCATACTGTAATGACTTAAAAAAGGACGAAAGATGCAGTTATTACAACAATATAAGAAAAGAAGGTAAAATAACTGACAAAGCAAAGAGAATTCTCGGGGATTTAAAAAGAAATTCTCCATTGCATGTTGAAGATGTTAAGAAGATATGTGCTGGGTGTGATATGTGTGCTTATGAAATGTCAATGAATCTTGCAAAAGAAGCCAAAGTAATAATAGGAGATTATTTTCACATTTTCAACAAAGGAGTTCGTTCATCTCTTCTTGCAAAAATGAACAAAGAACTGTCAAAATTCATAGTTATAGTTGATGAAGCACATAATCTGCCTGACAGGATAAGGGAACTCCACACCTCAAAAACTACAACTTATGCTCTAAGAAGCTGTATTAAAGAAGCAAGAACACATAGTTATGAAGATATTGCAGAAGATATTGGCTGGATTAATGAAAGTCTTGAAAGGCTTAAGTATGCTAAATTAAAAAACAAAAATGACGATTTTGTAAAAAGAGAGGAATTTATTGAAGATATTAAGAAAAAAACTGGGAGAGAAGTTGTTGAACTTATTGATGATTTTGAGGAAATAGCTTCTGAAGTTAGAAAAAAAGAAAAGCGTTCATGGATTGGTGGCTTGGCTAATTTTCTTACACACTGGAATGAAAAGGATGAAGAAGGGTATATAAGGTTAATAAGGAAAAAACCTTCAAAAATAGGAGGTGAAAATGCAGAAATTGAAATAAGGTGTCTTGATCCTTCAACCGAAGCAAAAAAAGTTATTGAAGAAGCCCACTCTGTTATTCTTATGTCAGGAACTTTAACACCGACAAATATGTATAAGAAGCTACTTGGCTTTCCTGACAATACTTCTGAAGCTGTTTTGAGTTCTCCTTTTTCCAGAAGTAACCGTCTTGTTTTAATAGTTCCTGAAACAACAACTAAATACTCCAAAAGAAATGATGTTCAGTTTAAAAAAATAGCTGACAACTGTATTAGAATGATTAATGCATCTAAAGTCAATACAGCAATTTTTTTCCCAAGTTATAATATTATGCAGACTGTTTATCCTCTTGTACAGAGTGCTGTTGAACGTCCTATAGTTAAGGAAAAACAGAATTTAACAAAAGAAGAAAAAGCATCTCTTTTTGAGGAATTCAGTGCATTATCAAAGCACAACCCTATTCTTTTTGGTGTGATGGGAGCTAATTTCTCTGAAGGCATAGATTTTCCTGGGAAATTGCTTGAATCAATAATAATTGTAGGACTTCCATTAGGTGTGCCGACTATTGAAACAAAGGCATTAATAGATTATTATGAACATAAGTTTGGAAGAGGATGGGATTATGGCTATATTTATCCTGCTATGAACAGGGTTCTTCAGGCATCAGGAAGAGCAATAAGAAGCAAAACAGACAGGGGGGTAATTTCATTAATGGATGAGAGATACTCCTGGCAGAACTATCTCAAATGCATTCCTCCTGAGTGGCAGATGAAAACAACAAAAGAACCTGAGAAGCATATTATTGAATTTCTAAACAGTGAAAGTCAGGTTTAAAGTCAAAACTTTTTGAGTGATAATATATAGAAGATTCTTCTTTTAATGGTTTTATGGAGAATACTCTGAACAAAAAAGCAGTTCTGGACAGCATAGAGGATAATCTCAGAAGAATTAAAGACGAAAGCTCTTATCTTGAAAAAGAGTTAAAGGCAGAAGCAAAGGTTTCAATTTTATTTGATATTATGGGTGCATTCGGATTTGGAGGATTACTGTCAAATTTAGATGATAAAACAAGTTATATTATGGCATTTTCAGCATTATTTGGAACTGCAGCAGGAATTTATTTTACATACAAAACACTGAAAGACATCAGCCTGCTTAAAACCTTGGGCAGGGAAAACATGGAACAGATAAGGAAAGATGTTGACAAAATGAGAAAATACAACTGGACAGAATAGAATTCTTTATATATATTGACTTTATATAAAGTTTATATGCCTAATGAAAAAATAGTTCCGATACAGTTCAATGGAGAAATGGTTGATGAAATAGAAAAATACATAGAAAGCGGATTGTATTCCTCAAAAGCTGAATTTGTAAGGGATGCTGTAAGGAAACTGATTATTGAAATAAGAAAAGAAATGTTCTTTAATCATGTTGAAAAATTGAGAGAACTCAGCAAATCAAGAGGCGCCAAGATAAAAAGCCCATTTGTTCCAGAAAAAATAAAAGAAGAGGCATACCAAAAATTGAAAAAAAGAATAATGGAAAGAGAGGGTGGAAAGAAATTATAACTCGCTTGGATTAACAATTCTTAGTTCATCTTCTGCAAATAGGAAATGCTTTTTATTCCATGTAACAATACAGTCACAATTATTATTTCTTGCAGTTACATAATAAAGTGCATCGTCATTGCCAATTTTATACTTTTTATTTACAGCCTCAGCTTCCATTAATTCATCTTTTTTATTTTGAAGAATAATGATTTTATCACGGAACATATTTATATAGTCCATAAATCCAGATAATGTGATATTTGTAATCTTACATACTTCATCTATTATTGTTTCAGAAATGAATATTGTATGAAAGCATCTCATAACCCTATTGAAATATTCCTGAGTTCTGTATGACATAAACTCTAATCCTTTTCCGAATTCATCCTGTATAAGGGAAATGAAAACGTTCGAATCAACAAAACATTTCATAATATAAAACTTAATTTTCTGCATTTAAAAGCAAAATCCTAAGTTGTCCAATGTGTCCGATAAGGGATTATTTCTGTTTATAAGTGTATCATATACTATTAATACGTAAAAAAGTTTATAATTTAATCTTCATAAAATCCTTTGCAAGAATAAGTTCTCCTTTGAAAACTGATTTGGCTTCATCTGAAACTTCTTTGAGAGTCTGGAGTTTTCTCGAAAAATGTGTTAAAAGAAGCATCTTCGCATTTGACTTATGAGCAAATTCACTTATTTCCTTTGCTGTCATATGGTTGTTCTTGACTGCATCGCTTTTATGTTCTTCAGTGTAAGTTGCCTCGCTTATAATTAAATCAGCGTCTTTTGCAAAAGTTTTCATTTTAGAATCAACTCTGCCGTCCCCAATGTAAACTATTTTTTTCCCCTCAACTTTTATTGTTGCGTCTTTTGCTTTTATTTTATCCCCTTCAAAAACAATGTCATGTCCTCTCTGCAGTTCACCTAATATTCTATGCTTAACCAAACCAAATTTTTTAACATAATTAAGGTTTATTTTCAGTTTATCCTTCTGCTTAAAAGAATAGCTTCTTGAAGGAACAGCACCATGCCCAATTGGGAAAACTGAAATTTCATAGTCTTTATTTTCAAATATAGTCCCATTGCTTACTTCTATGACTTTAATTGGATAATTAATATCCATACTGAATGCTTTTTTTAAGTGTTCAAATCTTTCCTTGCTTCCTTTTGGACCATAAATCTCCAGTTCTTTTACACGGTTGCTCATAGTGCATGTTTGTATTATCCCTGCTAAGCCAAGAACATGGTCTCCATGCCAGTGTGAAATAAATATTTTGTCTATTTTAGGAACAGGAATCCCTGCAATAACCATCTGTCTTTGAGTGCCTTCACCACAGTCAAAAAGCAGGGTGTTCCCTTCATATTCAAGAAGAAAAGCAGAGTGATTTCTTTCTTTAGTAGGAATTGCACTTGAACTGCCCAATACTGTTAGTTGCATAGATTAAAAGAGTAAAACTTCATTTATTAATTTTTGTAATAATCCATAAACCTTTTTTTAACTGTGTTTGGCTTAATAAAATAAGACTCATCAGAATCCAACCAATATCCTGTTTTAAATACCACTAATTTGAGTTCCATATCATTAATGTTGAAGAGAGAAACATCAACGCCTTTAAGCAAATCTGTAATTTCATTTGATTTATTCTTTTGACAAGGGGATTTGATATTACCTGGCGTGGTTATGTTCTGCTTGTTATAAAGAGGTTTTGTTTTATTAACCCCTTCACTTAGTCCTTTGAGTGGTTCTTTAAGAACTTCAATATCATCGATAACCTTGGACACAGTTTGTTTTGTCTCAATTTTTTTCCGTTTTGTCATGATTAGAATCTTTTAAACCCAATATATAAATCTTTCTTTTAGTTTTGATAATTTAAGAATAATTATTTAACTTTCATTTCTTTATTATTGTGTATGCATGCAATAACCCATGTTATACTCTCAGTAGCATTATCCTACATGACAGGACTTCCTTTAGTGTGGGTTGTAATAGGAGGGGTTTTTCCAGATATAGATTTGCTTTTTCCTGAATTCTTAAGCCACAGGGTTGAACTTCATTCTCTTTTTATTATTGGAATTATAAGTCTTGTTTTGTGGAAGCTTTTCAATAAAAAAGCAGGTATGGGTTTTCTCCTTGGAGGAACATTCCATGTAATAGCTGATTTAATGACTTATTACGGGGTTGGTGTTTTCTGGCCTTTTTACAGCAAATACTTTGCATTTGATCTGGCAGACACAGTTTACCTAGATATAGCAACAATACTTATTTCATCATTTTTAATAATAAATCATGTAAAAATAAAGGAAACAATTGATTCTATTAAAAAATTCAATTATTACTTTATATCCGGCATAGCTATTTTTTTCATAGCTGTTGCTGTTTTTGCAATGCCCAAACCAATTGGATGTCCTGCTTTCCCAACTCCTCTTTCTGAACTCTTAGCAATGAACCAAAGTTATTCAGAGAGATATGTTATGCTGAACGGAACAGTGTGCAGTGAAATAACAAGACAGTATTACCCAAAGTCAGACAACACATATCAAATATTTGATATATGTGACAGAAATGAAACCATTGCTGTTTGGAAAAATCTTGATATAAGTCCTTCTGAATTTAAGCAGAACGACTTGGTTTATGTATGCGGTGTTTTCACCCTTAAGTATGATAAACCTGAAATTTATATGGTTAGAAGCTTTGGTTTAATAACTGAAAACTAAACATATTTATTCTAATATACGCTAATTTAGATAGTGGCTAAAATAAAGTTTGAGAAATTCAGCAATGCTGAAATAAGAGATATTGCTATAATAGCTATTGTAATTGGATTTGTTTCTGCATTTTCAGAATGGAGTTATGTTAATTTAGCATACAAAAGTTTGTCTGCTTTTCTTATACTTCTTGCTTCTGTTTCAGTTCAGAAAATCTTTGCTTCAAAAGTAGGAAGTGAAGCAGAGTTTAAAATGAGATGGGAGCATCTTGTTATAATGGCTGTTCTTGCTTTTTTTACAAATGGAGTTCTGACTGCCCTTCTTGTTCCTGCAGTTAAAATAAAACCTTACTTTGGGAGAATTGGTTATAAGTTCAATACCATGTCGCTTGGAGAAAAAGCAGTTGTTCATATTTGGATGCCCCTTATGTTTATATTGGTATGTCTTGGAGCAAAAACAGTTGCACCTTTCAGCCCAGTAGCAGCGGGAATAGTCCAACTTAGTTCTGCAATGGCATTTTTCTCAATACTTCCGTTCCCCACTCTTTCAGGCATGGAAATTTTTATATCGCACCGAATCAGCTATGTTCTGCTGTTTTTTAACTCCATCATACTGTATTTCCTTGGGTTTATGGATTTCGGCGTTACTTTAGGCACAATGGTAATTATTTCAGTGATTTTATTCCTTTTAGGACAGAAAATCAAACTTTAACAAAAGCTTAAAATATATATTTGTTGTATTTATTATTAATCCACAGGTGGGGAAACATGTCAAAAGAAAAAAGAAAATTTGCAAGGGATTTAATCGGGAAAATGGTTGTAAGCAAATCAGGAAAAACTTTCGGCAGAGTCGGAGACATCTCTTTTGAAACAAGAACAGGAGAGATTATAGGACTTATTCTGAAAGACCTTACTGACTATGCATCAACAATTGAACTTGAAAAAACCAAAACAGGCACTGTAAAAGTTCCTTTCAATGCAGTTATTGCAGTTGAAGACTTTGTTGTTGTAGCAGAGGAAGACATCGTATAGACTTTTTCCTTTGTTTAATTTGCCTTCAGCTAGAAGCTATTTCTAATTCTATGAAATGATTTTTATACAACAAATGCAGTTCTTTATTTATGCGTAATCAGCTTGTAGCAGAAATCCTTTACAATGTTGCGGATATTCTTGAAATAAAAGGCGAGGATTTCAAGCCAAGGGCTTACAGGAAGGCAGCAAACACAGTTGAAACTCTTTCTGAAGACATTGAACAGGTTTACAAACAAGGAAGGTTAATGGAGCTTCCTGGAGTTGGTGAACACATTGCTGAAAAAATAGCTGAAATAATTGAAACAGGAAAACTAAAATCTTATGAGAAATTAAAGAAAAGCGTTCCTTTTGATTATGAGGAACTTATGAATGTTCAGGGCATGGGGCCTAAAAGAATAAAATATCTTTATGACAAATTAAAAATAAAAAACATAAAGGATTTGGAAAAAGCATCTAAACAGGGAAAAATCAGAAACCTTGAAGGTTTTGGGGAAAAATCAGAACAAAATATTCTTGAAAGCATTGAATTTGCCAAAATAGGGCGAGGGAGGATGCTTTTGGGTTTTGCACTTCCAACTGCTGAAGAGATAATTAAAAATATCAAAATGGCTGATAAATCAGCTAAGGTTGATTATGCTGGTTCTCTTAGAAGAAAAAAAGAAACAATAGGTGATATTGATATTCTTGTTTCATGCAGAAATCCCAAAAAATTAATGGAATATTTTACATCAATGAAAGATGTTGCAAAGGTTCTTGGTAAAGGAGACACTAAATCAACTGTTCTTCTTAAAAATGGACTTCAGGTTGATATAAGAGTTGTCCCTGATGAATCCTATGGTTCAGCATTGCAGTATTTTACAGGTTCAAAACTACATAACATTGCTGTAAGAAGCATTGCAATAAAAAAAGGCTACAAATTAAGTGAATATGGCTTATTTTCAGGGAAGAAAAGGATTGCTGGAAAAACTGAAAAAGAAATCTATTCAAAATTAGGCATGAGTTATATTGAACCTGAAATAAGGGAAAATGAAGGGGAGATTGAACTTGCAATTAAAAACAAGCTTCCAAAATTAATTCCTTATAATAGTATTAGAGGAGACTTGCAGATGCACACTAAATTCAGTGACGGAAGCAATACTGTTGAGGAGATGGCTCTTGAAGCAAAGAAATTAGGTTATGAGTACATTGCAATAACTGACCATACAGGCAATTTAAAAGTTGCAGGTGCCATGAGCGTTAAAGAAATACCCAAGTATATGAAAGAAATAGAAAAAGCTGAGAAAAAAACAGGCTTAAGAATCTTAAAGGGTTGCGAAGTTAATATTCTTACTGATGGAAGTCTTGATATGCCTGATAAGGTATTGAAAGATTTTGATATTGTTCTTGCAGGCGTTCATTCTGGATTTAAAGAAGATATTAAGACAATGACTAACAGAATTATAAACGCAATGGAAAATGAACATGTGGATGTTATAGCGCATCCTACAGGAAGAATACTCCAAAAAAGAGAAGGTTATAAAGTTGATTTGGATAAACTATTTGATTTTTCAAAGAAAACTAAAACTTATTTAGAAATAGACGCATATCCTTCAAGGCTTGATTTAGACAGTGTTAATACAAGAAGAGCAATTCAATCAGGATGTAGTTTATTTATAGATACTGATGCACACAGCACAGAACAGTTAAGATATATGAATCTGGGGGTTGCAACAGCAAGAAGAGGCTGGGCTGAATCAAAAGACATTCTTAATACATTACCATGGATTAGGTTGAAAAAGAGGATTAAATAATAAATTTTAAATACTGTCAAGTTTAGTTCTTATTTATGACTGATAAAGTAAGATGTTCACATATACTATGCCAGAAGCAGTCTCGTTGCCTTGAAGCTCTTGAAAGAATAAACAAAGGCGAGTCTTTCAATAAGGTTGCTATGGAAATGAGCGAGTGTCCTTCAAGAAAAAGAGGCGGTGATTTGGGCTTTTTTGGAAGAAGGCAGATGGTAAGAGAATTTGAAGACGCTTCATTTAAGTTAAATATAGGTGAAATGACAAAAGAGCCAGTAAGAACTCAGTTCGGTTATCATATCATTCTAAGAACTGCTTAATAATCTTTAAAATTCTCTTCAAACAAACAGGATTTGAATAAGTCAAATTTTCCCTGTTCCCTTGCACATTCCCCTGCAATTATCTGGGATTCAATTCCTTCATGTATTGGAACTGCTATGAATTCAAAACTGACATCCTTATTTTCAGCAAGTATTTCCTGTATAACAGGCTCAATAACATAACATCCAGGACACATATATTCTCCAAACTCAGTCATCTTTATGAAACCATCTCCGCATGATTCCATTTCTGGTATTTCAACACCCGGAGAATACAAGTCAACAAGATATTCTATTGTTTCTGCTATGATAATTTCTGCTTCCTCCTCATTACGGGCATCTCCGCTTTGGATCATCTCAAGCATTATACTTTCTTTATTTGCTTCAACATTTTGTTTTATCTCATCAAACATCTGCTGTCTTTTTTGAGTGATATTATACTTCTCATTAATCATTTCAATATAATTCTCCATGTCATTGTTTCTTATTGCAGTAACTATCTCCATTATGCTTTCTTTTGTAGGTAGGTCTACTAACCTATATTTGCAGTTGAATATTACCGCAGGAGTGTATGAAATTCCGTAAATCATTGCAAAATATGAATTCTGCTGAACAACATAATCCATAACCCCACTGTTAATGCATGTTTTAAAAGAATCAAGATTTATCCCTGACTGGACTGCACATTTTGTTATTACATCACTGGAGTCAGCAACAGCAAAGCCTGTTGCTCCTTTACCCAAGAAATAACCTGATGCAACACCTGCCACTATAAGAAAAGCAACAAGAATGTGCTTGAATTTTATTTTAGGCATTTTTGGTGCATTGTCAAAAGGCTGTTCTGGTAATCCTTCCATTAGAAATAATAAAAATGAGTAATAAGTTATAAATTTATCTAAAATTGTTTCTGTCCTAATTTTTTAAGAATATCAGAGGGCTTCATGTTTGTGCCATCCTCATTTGGCTTCAGAACCCCGCTTAATTCTTCAGTTGAGGTTTTAGGAGATGGCTTTGAAGGAGGATTAAATGGCTTTGGTGGTCCAACTGAACCTGGAGGCCCCATTGAAGGTGGAGGACCTGGCAAAGGTTTAATAGATGGTAATGGAAATTGGTTGGGGGTGTTCGTTACTACTCCAGGGGTTAATTGTCCAGGAATAGGAGGCATTCCACTTGGTGCCGGCGATATATTTGGGATAGAGTTCTGCTGGACTATGGGAGGAATTCCTGGCGGGGTAGGCATAACAGGCGCGTTCTGATAACCAGGAGGCATTGCAGGAGAGTATGGTTGTGTGTTATTAGAAGGATTGTATCCTGGAGGAAGTCCCGGAGGTTTAGGCATAACAGGTGCTTGTTGAGCAGCAGGTTTTGCTTCAAGTGCTGAATTAAGAATTTGTCCTGCACGCTTAAGTTCTTGGAAACCTTTTTCCACACTAATATCTTTAGGAACTCCAATCAATGCATTTAAATCAACCCTGCCCGTTGTTTCAGCTTCGTCAACTACATCTTCAATATTATTTATTTCTCTATTATAACTTCCAGCATCCTGAACAAGAGAGTCTATTTTAACAGGCATCTTGACTGGATTTTTTATGTTCTCAACATAATCAATATTCTCAAAATCTATGTGGGGGAATTGTTCTTTTAGCAGTTCTTTTACTTTGTAAGTTCTATTATCAACTAAATCATCTTTTTTGTATGCCATTGCTAATTATAAGGTTCAAAAACATATTTAAAATTATGCAGGGGAAGGGATTCGAACCCTCGAAGAGCCTTCACTCACAGGATCTTAAGTCCTGCGCCTTTGACCACTTGGCTACCCCTGCGGACACATAATTTTACTGAAAATGTCATTTTTAAACTTTACCAATGCATTAGAAATCTTTATTACATTGGAAAATCAATATTCCCCACATGGCTAAGGGAAAAATAGAAATTTCAAAATTCCTTGACAATATTGAAAAAAGGTTTTTAATATTGGTGGTTGTCGGATTGGTTCTGCTTATAATATTGTCTTTTATAATACGTTAAGTATTGATGATTTTTCCAGTAACTCCATTTATTCTTACTAAACGATGCGTTTCTCCTTTTATTGAAATATTATATAGTGGGTAATAAATCATTCTTTCATTTTTAATCACAAAATTCTCTTCGAGACAGGATATTATTTTATTTAAATCACCAGTGTTATAGACAGGCCTTACTATTTCCTGAACTTCTATTTTCTTAACCTGATAATTTTTCTTAACTTCAAAATCAGAAATCCTGTAAAACTTTTCATCATAGTGCAAGGAATATATGTTTCTTCTTTTTTCTGTTCTCGTGCTTATATATTTTTTATCCCTTAGTTTTTTAACAGCGATTTCAGCGTTCTTATTGACTCTTGAATTTATCTCGTCAATAGACATATCCCCTTTTTTAAGAAGCTTAAGTAGTGAATACATTGTATAATCAAACTCCATAAGTTCATAAGTTCCTAAGTGATGTTTAAAGTTATAATCCATCATGCTTCCTGATTTTGCATCGAATAAGACTCTGTATTTTTTAAGGACCTGTTTTCCAAGCATGTTTTTTCTTTTTACTTCAATGTCTGCTTCAATAACCGGAGTTAATTCAATTGAAACAGATGAAATCTTTTCAGTATTATCACCAAACAGAACAAACTTCTTTTTAAGCATTTTTTCAGCTTTTTTCCTTGCAGTTTCATAACTTATCTTAGGTGTTATTGATATTTGTTCAAAAATCTGATGTTCTTTTATTTCCTTTAGGAATTCATTGAGGTTTTTTGTTTTTTTAGCTTTTATTGAAGGGGTTAAACCACCATGCTTTGTTTCTCTTTTCTTGAACTTAAACAAAGTATCTTTTCCATTAACTATTGAACCCATTGCAAAGAATTCATAGTTTAAATCAGGAAGTTTAAGAAGCTCTTCTCTGACATTAAAAAACTGCCTTACAGCATTTAAGTCATTCTGTATAGTAAGTTTTCCTATGAACTGGTTGTTGCACTGTGAAAGAACATCTTTGTTTACAAAAGCAGGACGCTGGCTTGCAATCAATAAACCAAGTCCGCGCTTTCGTCCGCGCCTTGCTATTTCATTCAAACTGCCCACAACTTTTCCGTTTCTCTGAGGCGCAAATTTATCTGCTTCTTCAATAATAAGGAGATACGGAAGTTTAAGTTCTGAAGCAGTTCTGTAAAGAGAACTGCATATTTTATCAACAACACTCATTAAATCCATTGCGTCTGAAACATCAAAAATAACTGCCATGTTTGACATCATGGCTTTTCTTGAAAAATCATCAAAATTTATTTTGTCAAGCGTTATATCACATTCCTTGCTGTTGCCCACCCAAACAACATCAAACTTCTGTTTTAGTGAAGAATATTCCCCTTCAGTATCAATTACTGCAAATCCTAAACCCTGTCTGCAGAGTTCCTCACATATAACCCCCATACCATAGGATTTTCCACCCCCTGACTGGGCCAGAATACAGGTTCTTCCTGTAATCAATTCCTGAGCGTCTGCATTCAGATTTTCTCCAAGATTCATATTTTAATTTTAAGAAAAAGCCTGTTATTAACTCTTTTGTTAACATTTCTCTTAAAACAAAACATTTAAATATGGTATAAAATAGCGTGTTTAATATGTCAGAAACAAAACCAGTGTATTACAAAGGGGTTCATTTTGCTGAACCTGAGAATAGCTCAATGGCAGAACAGTACTATTCACTCAGCAATAGACTTAGTGAATATCAAAAAGAAAAAAGAATACATAAAACAATTTTAGGTACAGGGCTATTTAGTTCGCTTATTATGGGCATAGCTTCAATATTTATTCCTCTGCTTGCACCAGTAACTCTTGCTTATATGTATTCAATTCGTGATAGTTTAAATGAAAGCTACAATAAGATACTTGACACAGATAAAAAAGTAAAAGAAGAAAACCAGGATAAGAAACTTAAGGATTTAAAGCGTGAAAGAAAACAGCTTGAAATTAAGCTTGATTCAGCAAAGTCTGCTCTTGAAGAACTTCTTGAAAAAGGAAAAGATGTTGAACCTGTTGTATCAAATTGATTTTCTAAATTACATGTTCTTAACAAAGAATTTAAACAATTAAGTTATTATTTATTCCAGCATGGATGTAATATCTGAACTGTCAAAAAAACTTAATATTCCTGAAAAGTTCTTTGAAATCCCAAAAGATACATCTATGGGGGATATTGCATGCAAGTATGCCTTTACCAAGGAAAATAAAATAAAATATGCTGAACAGCTTGTTAAAAAAGCACTAAAATTAAAAGTGGTTGAAACAGCAAGAAATGTGGGGCCTTATGTCAATATCTTCCTTAGCTGGACTCAGATAGGGAATGAACTTCTTAAAGCAGATATTCTTAAAGGAAAAAACAAAGGTAAAATAGTAATTGAACATACTTCTACTAACCCAACAGGCCCAATACACATAGGAAGATTAAGAAATTCCTTAATAGGAGATTCACTTTGCAGAATTTATGATTTCTACGGCTTTGATGTAAAAAAACATTATTACGTTAATGATATTGGAAGACAGGTTGCAATAATTACATGGGGTATTGAAAACAAAATAAAACCTGTAAAAGAACTTATTGAAAAATATGATAAATATAAAAACAAACCAGATTTCAAGACATTTTTCACATATGTTGAAGCTTATAAAAAAATATCAAAAAACATTAAGTTTGATTCTGAAATTGATGATATGTTAAGAAAATCAGAAAGCGGTGATGAAAAAACACTTAGGAAAATCTCAAAAACTGCAAGAAACTGCCTTAAAGGAATTAATAAGACACTCATGGATATGGGGATAAAATTTAATTCATTTGATTATGAAAGCGAGTTTATACTGAACAAGGACGCTTTCAGGATTGCAAAACAGCTTGAAAAACTAAAGGAGTTCAGAGTTATTGAAGGTGCAAAAGCAGTTGACTTATCAGAGTTTGGTTTTGGAAAAAGAAGCGGGGGGACTGTTTTTTTAAGACAGAACGGAACAACGGTTTATCTTTTAAGGGATATTGCATACCATTTGTGGAAAGCAAAAAAAGCATCAAGAATGCTTAATGTTCTTGGGGAAGACCATAAATTTGAGTTTAACGAACTTAAAACACTTCTTAAACTTCTTGGAAAAGATATTAACTTAGATGCATGCCATTATTCATTTGTTACTCTGAAAGATGCTAAAATGTCAACAAGAAAAGGAATAACTGCGCCTGTTGACAGGCTGGTAGATGAGGGAATAGAAAAGGTGTATAAAAGAATTATTGAAACAAATAAGAACATAAAAACTGAAAGAGCAAGAAAAATAGCAAAGAAAATTGCTGTTGGAGCTGTAAAATATTCAATACTTAAAATAGACAAGAATAAACAAATATCATTTTCATGGGATGATGCCCTTAAATTTGAAGGTGAAACAGGCCCCTACTGTCAGTATGCATGCGTAAGAGCAAAAAAACTGCTGAAAAAAACAGAAATTCCTTCAAGATTTGATGCTTCATATCTTGTTTTGAATGAAGAAAAAGAACTTCTCAGGTATTTAAATGAGTTTGAAAACATAGTTAAAGAAGCAGTTGTTAAAAATGAGCCTTCAGCAATTGCACATTATATGTACAAGCTTGCTTATTATTTTAGTAAATTTTATGAATCTGCCCCAGTGCTTTCTGAACAAAGCAGATACATAAGAAATGCCAGAATTAGATTGGTTTACACATTCAGTAAAATCCTTGAGAAATCACTTAATCTTTTAGGAATAGAAGTTCCAGCAATTATGTAAAGATAAATGAATATAAGTGGATGAAGGAAAACCTTCATCCGGGCAGGTGGAGTATAGAAATTTATACTCTAAACATTTTCAGATGTATTAAGCTTTATAAAGCTTTCGTTTTATGCAGTATTACTTTGTATCACAACAGTGTAACATTAGTCATTAAGCATACTTTCAAGTTTATCCATATGTTTTTTGTTATGATTTGCAGTCTCTTTTTTTAGTTCTGCAATAAGAAGTTCTTTTTGAGTATAAAGCTGTTTCTTCTCTTTTGGATTTGAATTCTGCAGGATATAAGCTGTTATTAAAGGAAGAACTATTGTTGAATCAGAATAAACAATAACGCTGTTTTCAAGACTTTCAGGATTAACTTTACCCCAGCTTACAGCTTCACTTGGTGTTGCCCCTGACAACCCCCCTGTATCTGGACGTGCATCAGTAATCTGTATAAAATAGTCATGTCCTTCTTCAGGTACCATTAAAATTTCCTGTATTTGTGGTTCTGTCTGAAGTAAAAAATTCTTTGGAGAGCCACCACCAACTAAAAAAACAGCACTTTTGCCTTTTCTTTTTGCATTAAGAACAATTGCTGTTGTTTCAGCAACATCAATTGAAGGGTTTATTTTAAGCTTAAATCCAGCAATCTGCTCCATAAATGAAATGTTCATCCCTATTGTGCTGTCTCCAGGAGATGAAGTAAAAACAGGAACATTATTCCTGTACGCAGAAGCCAGTATACTTGCTCCTTTTAAGTTATTCTTTTCTTCAAAATCATTAAGTCTTTTTCCCAAAAGGTGATAGAACTCTTGAGTCCCCATTTCTTTCTGAAACTCTTTCCCAGTTAGAATGTACCTCAATGCCTTATCTGTTTCAAAAAGAACTTCCTGTGGCATAAAAATATCATAAATCCTTACAATTCCTTTGTCATGAAGCTCGCAGTCATTAACTGCATGATTCCCCTGGTGGAGACACTTATCTAATGCAAAGTGCATATCATGGTACATATTTGCTCCTGTTGAAACAATCCAGTCAATAAAACCGTGTTCAATTAAAGGAACTAAGGAAGAAGCACCTAAACCAGCAGGAGTTAATGCGCCTGCTAAACTAACTCCTATTGTAACATCATTTTCAGAGTATTTTTCATTGATTAATCTGCAAGCAGCCTGTATTCTGCCCCCATTATAAGCAAGCATTGAATTATTAACTAAATCAGTAATAGAATACTCTTTAGAAATAGGTTCTGGCATAATTCTTTTTCCGCAAAGATAAGTTTTTTTCATCGCCTTTAATAAGGAACCACACCCATGTGTATAATTTAGAATATAATATCCATTGAGTTTATAAAATTTTTTAATAAAATCTGCTACTAAAAATCAGTTTTGGAAACTTATAAATATAAAGAAAAACCTTAATTCCTTAGGGGTGTTGTATAGTATGACTGAGTTTGGGATATATGTAGGCAGACAGCTCGATAAGAATTCTGAACGTTCAGGAGTTCCTTTATGGAGATGGCAGATAGTTAAAAGGACATTAAACCGTCCTACTGTCAAAGATATAAAAACTGAAATAAAGAAACACAATGGCTTGAAAGGTTATGCAATGAGAATTAAGCCAAGACCCTGGAAGAAAACTTCAGAAACAATTTCTTTGTAATTATTTTCTTTCATTTTTTATATGTTATGAATCATACAGTCCAGATATCTCTGCATCTGGACTTGAGTTTTTTTGTCATTGTTATGAAGAAACTCGTATTCTAATGTTCCCATGCCTTTTCCGCGGTTTCCTTTTTCATACCATGGACTTATAGCAGAATCTATTTTCTTTCCGCAGTGTTCTTCTAATTTTGCAATCCAGGCATTAAAAAGAGTTCCTTCCACATAATCTGGAAACGGCTTTCCTTTCATTCTTTCCTGTGTGGGTTCATATGGAATTACTTTAAGAATTTCCACTCTTTCAGGATGCTGGATTATGTCAAAAAGCTTGTCTATACCATCTAAATCTTTTTTATCAGTTATGCAGTCAATCATGTAAATAACATAATCATCCAGAACCTCTTCCATGTATTTGAGATGTTCAATTGATTTTTCTCCAAGCATGTGGGGAATATTCCCTCTTCCAGGAGTAGTGACGTTCTGCATATAATTATGGTGGTTTACTCCTTTAAGGCACAGTTTAAATAAAACATTTTTCTGGTTGATTAAGTCAATATTTTTGTATTTTCCAGTTGCAAGGTTGTTGTCTATTGAAACACCATACTGAGGATATTCCTGGAATCTTTCAATAACTTCATAAACATGCTGTTTAAACAATCCAGGTTCTCCGCCACATATTTCAAAAACATTAATGTCTTCTCTCTTGTCAAGGATTGGGATTACTTCATCCATGATCTGTTCAATATTTTTTGTTATACCATGGCTTCCGTCTTTGTCTTTGTCATCAACAAAACAGAACCAGCAGTCAAGATTGCATCTGTTAACCTGTTCAATAAGAATTTTATTGCATTCATAAGGACTTCTGTTTAATTTTCTTGCCATTGCAAAAGGAACTCTTGAAAGCATTTTTTTCTTTTTTCTTGGGTCCCACATAAAAGGAAACTCCCTGTATGTGTCAAAATGAATATTACCGCTGTTTTCAACCTCATCCTTTTGCTTTCTGTTTAAGTCCACTAAAGTAACATCAACCATTTGCCCACCTGTGTTTAATAAATACGGGTAAAAATTAATAAAACCTTTTAGTACATTTTTTCTTCTTCATCCTCTTCAAAGGTTTCCTTTTTGATTGTGGGGGGCATAGCACTTGGAGATTCACCGCCATGCCAAGACATTTTAGGACGAACTTGTGCAGAATATATCCTTTCCTGTTTGTCATCAAGAACTACTGCGCTTCCTTTTGATGAGGATAAATCAGTAACATACTTAGTTATATCATAAGAAAGATATGTGCTCATAATGTCTGTTAAAGATGCTAAATCTAGCTTTGCAGTCATCCTGTGTCCTATGACAATATCACACTGTGTGATAACATCGCTGTGAACTTTTCCAGGCTGCTGAGTTGCAATAGCAACAGAAATGCCCGGCTGTCTTCCTTCCCTTAAAATACTTAACAAAGGGGCTGTTGCAAGAGTGTCTCCTTCTTTTGGTAAAAACTGATGGACTTCATCAATAAAAACCCACACCAAAGGTATCTGCTTCTTCGCCTTTTCAGTATAGCTTTCTTCAAAAAAAGTCCATCCTTTTTCAATATCTGAAAGTTCTTCTATTTTTCTTGCAAGCATTCTTACTTCAAGCAGTTTTTTCATTAGTAAACCAACAACAAGAGCTCTTATTGAAAATGCACCAAAAGTATGTGCATATGGACTCACATCAATAACAGAAACCATACCTCTCTGCACTATCTCATCAATAGGAGTTCCTTCTTTTTCAAATAATCCCCATGATTTTACAGCAATGAACCTGTTAATTGTGGCTTCCTTGATTTCCTTTGTAGATGTTTCATCCCTGTTAAATGCTTCCATCATATCATCTAAATCAAATTTTTTGTGTGTTTCTTCCATTTGTTCTTTAAGTTCTGCAACAACTCTTTCTATAAGAATGCCTACTGGTTCAGTGGGTTTTATATCAAGAGCTATGCACCAGTCATAGCCTGAAAGCTCTGAAACAGTTAATGAAAAAGGATAATCAACAGGAACGCCCTGTGATTTAAGTTCCTTAAATTTTCCTTTTGGAGCAAAAACAATAACATTGGGGCATTCTTGAGGTTTTAAGTCCCAGCTTCTTAAAATTGGTTCATCCCTGAAATTAGGGTATTTCATTGTCCAGAAAATACCCATAGTGTCTATCATAACGCCTGCAAGATTATTTGCTATTTTTTGTGGCATCTGGGAAAAGGACTCTGCAACAACTGATAGAGTATAAGACTTTCCTGAACCTCTTTTACCAACAACGTACACTACGTGAGGGCGAACTACATCAAGCATTATTCTGTTTGCAAGGCTTTTTTCCTTGCCCATTGTTATATACTGTTTTCCAAGGTATATGGCTCCGGTTGTACCATATTTATCCTTGTCTTTCTCATCCCTGCCCAGTATAATGTCATAAGTCATTGATTAATAGAGTATCTTTCTTTATTAATAAAATTTTAGTATTCAAAGAAAGTCGTCAAGCCTTGCGTGTTTGATCTTTTTTTTGTGTAAGGATTCAGGCTCTTTTTCTGGTAATTTTGGTTTTTCTTTATTTTCTCCAAGACTTGATTCAAGAAATTTTACCATTGTTGTTTTAGTAAAAACAAAAGAACCTTTTTCTACTTTTAAATCAGCCATTATTGGCTCAACACCTGTATTCATTAAATGGCGTGGTTTAAGCATTTCACCATCTCCATTAAACAGTTGAAGATGAACCTTTGTTACACCGCCACACCCAAGGTATTCTGTTGAGTAATAATCAGCAAGCTTAAATGCGATAGTTAACGCGTCACTGTCATCTTTTGCAAAAAAATTATCTGTTTCATCATAGTTGCGTGGATACGACATACCAAGTCCATTTGAAAATCCTCCGTTTATTTTAAAATATGCAGTGTACTTCATAAATTATAATAATTGATAAACTGTTAAAAATGCTTTCAGGAAAAATTTATAAACTACATAAAAAGCATTTAATCTGTGCTGAGGTGGCAGAGCGGTAATGCGCCGGACTCGAAATCCGGTTCCCGCAAGGGAGCGCAGGTTCAAATCCTGCCCTCAGCGTTGGAAAATAAGTTAAGATTTTTTCCATTTTTCTTTTAAAAGTGCCTAAAACGAGGGATTTAGCTAGTGTAAACGTTGAACTTATGGTTTAGGTTACACCTAATCTGTTAATCTAAGGACTAAAAAAGTGAGAACATGGATAAAAGAGATATACACAACAGGGAAAGAAGTCTGAATGCTGCACTGAAAAAACTAAACAAATCAGCCATACTGGAGCAGAATAAAAAGTTAATCCTTTCTTTCAAAGAAGAATGTGTTGCTCAGGGACTCAGCACTGACAGGGTTCTTTTTTATCTGGATAAACTTAGAATGATGGCAGAAGGATTGAAAAAAGAATATAATAAGCTGGATAAGGAGGATATTAAAGATATTGTCTTATTTATTGAAAAAAAGGATATATCTCCATGGACTAAGCAGGGATACAAAGTTGCACTGAAAAAATTCTATAAATGGCTAAATGGTGGGTTAGGTTATCCTTCTATTGTTTCATGGGTTAATACAAATGTGAAGCAGTCTTCAAAAGTGCTTCCTACAAACCTTATTTCCAAAGATGAGATAATGAAAATGATTAACAGGGCAAAATACTTCAGAGATAAGGCAATTATTATGACTCTTTATGAAAGCGGTTTCAGAATTGGAGAACTGCTTAATATGAAGATAGGAGACTTGGAATTCACTAATTATGGAGTCAAAATTAATGTAATGGGCAAAACCGGTTCAAGAAGAGTGCTGTTGATATCTTCTATGCCTTATATATCCAACTGGATTGCAAACCATCCTGACAGGAACAATCCTGATGCTTATGTGTGGACTACATTAAGATACACTAAGAAATGGGGGAAGGAGCTGAATTATCATGCTGTAAAAAAGATGATAAGCTTAATTGCAAACGACTGCGGAGTTACAAAAAAGATAAATCCTCATTCTTTTCGTCATGCACGTGCTACTGAACTGGCTAATAAATTAACTGAAGCACAGATGAATATGTATTTCGGATGGGTTCAGGGTTCGAATATGCCTGCAACTTATGTGCATTTGTCCGGAAGGGATGTGGATAATGCAATAATGGGAATCCATGGGTTGGTTAAAGAAGATAGGAAAGAAGAAGAATTTAACACTAAATTATGCCCTCGCTGTGAGCTGATGAATCCTCATAATATTGATATGTGCAGAAGATGCGGGATGATACTTGATGAGAAGAAGGCTATTGAAGCTGAGGGAAAAGATAAAGAGGTTTTGAAGATGTTAAGTAATCCGGAGATACTGAGTAAATTGCTTAGTTTGGTAAAGGAGAAAGTCCAATGAGTGCTGTTTTGTGGGCTTTCTGGACTA
>JAQUSD010000012.1 GCA_028715295.1 Candidatus Nanoarchaeia archaeon | reverse complement strand
CAAACTTCTGAATGCGAAGCTTTCGGAAGTTAAGAGATGATAAGGTAATTAAGATGGCTGACAAACTTCTGAATGCGAAGCTTTCGGAAGTTAAGAGATGATAAGGTAATTAAGATGGCTGACAAACTTCTGAATGCGAAGCTTTCGGAAGTTAAGAGATGATAAGGTAATTAAGATGGCTGACAAACCGCATATTAATCTGGTATTTATAGGACATATAGACCATGGGAAATCAACCTTAATAGGCAGATTTATGCTTGAAACAGGGCATGTAGATCAAAGAGTAATTGACAAATTCAAAGAAGAAGCTAAAAATATCGGAAAAGAAAGCTACCAGTATGCATGGGTTATTGACAAATTAGGAGAAGAAAGAAAAAGAGGGATAACAATTGATGTTGCCTGGGACAAAATGGAAACCCAGCACAGAAAAATAACAATTATAGACGCTCCGGGGCACAGGGATTTTCTTAAGAATATGATTACAGGAGCAAATGATGCTGATGCTGCTGTTCTTGTTGTTGATGCAAGAGAAGGTGTAAAAGAGCAGACGAGAGAACACATATTTCTTGCAAGAACTCTCGGTGTTGACCAGATGATAGTTGCAGTAAATAAAATGGACAGAGTTGATTATTCAAAAGAAATTTATGAGCAGAGAAAAGAAGAACTTCAGAAAATAATCAAATCAGTCGGCTATAATATTGAAAAAGTTAAGTTCGTACCCTTATCAGCAATAGAAGGGGACAATATTGTAAAAAAATCAGAAAAGATGAAATGGTATAATGGAGAACCTCTTGAAAGAGCAATTGATTCCCTTGAAGAACCAAAAAAACCAGTTGATAAACCCCTTAGACTTCCTATTGACAAAGTATACGCAATAAAAGGGGTTGGACTTGTTCCAATAGGGAGAATAGAAACTGGAGTTATTAATGTAAATGATAAGATTATATTCATGCCTGCAAACAAGACAAGCGAAGTTAAAAGCATAGAAATGCATCACGAAAAAGTTGAACATGCTTACCCTGGAGACAATATTGGATTTAATATCAAAGGGCTTTCAAAAAATGATATTGACAGAGGAAATGTATGTGGGCCTGTTGATAATCCCCCATCAGTTGCAACTCAAAAAAATACAATTGAAGCAAAGGTTGTTGTTTTAAACCACCCAAAAGGGTTAAGCATTGGACATATTCCTTCATTATTTTGCCATACAGCAAGTGTTCCTGTAACTATAGTTGAGATTAAAAGCAGAATAAATCCAGCCACAGGACAGGAAGACATCAAAAATCCTCCAATATTAAAAAATGGGGAAAGCGGTGTTGTTGTTATGCAACCTTTAAAGCCGCTTGCAATAGAAAAAGCTTCTGACATACCTGAATTAAGCCGTTTTGCACTTAGAGAAGGTGGTTCAACAATAGCTGCAGGCATATGTGTAGACATTTCTTAAAATATATAAATGCCTGATTCATAAGATATTAACATGGATATTGGGGGCAGAGTTATAGGAAGTTTTCTTCTCTTATTTTTCCTATTAGTTGTTTTTAACACATTAGTAAATGAAGAACTGCTCAATGTTATCGGGCTTCAGGGACTTACCCATGAACAGGCTTTGAACTTCCTGAATTTTGTGAAACCTCTTCTTCTTTTAGGGATATTCATAGTGTGGAGTGCAATGATGTTTGGAAAAAGTCCGGTCACTGCAATGCTTTTTGGACTATTTGGGATAATCCTTTATTCTCTATTTAATTCACAGCAGATGTATACGATGATTGGACTTACTGCTGAACAAACAGCAAACATGCATACTGTAATGACTTTCTTAGGGCCTGCAATAATAAGCGGTATAATGATTGGTGTTATTGCTCTGCTCCTTAAAACTGGAAAAGCTGAGTCTTCTGATGGAAAAATTCAGATTAGCATAAATACAAACAAATAATCTAAAAATAGAAAACTTTTAAAAAGAATATAACTAATGATTTGTTTACCAATGAGCCCGTAGCTTAGTCTGGTTGGAGCGCTGGTCTTATATGTCCTCGTTCCGTACAAGGGCTAAGACAACCAGAGGTCCCGAGTTCGAATCTCGGCGGGCTCACTCTTATTTTTTAAAATAAGTTTATAACTTAACAGATATTATTATTAAAAGTGATTATTGATTATATCATAATAATATCCTCTATTCTGGTTTCAGCTATAACAGTGGGTTTCTTTTTGATTTCAGTTATTTACTGGAATAAAAAAATCCCTAAAACAAAAAAAGAACCTTTTGTTTCTGTGGTTATTGCTTCAATGAATGAGGAAGCCACAATAAAAAAACACATAGAAAGCCTTCTCAACCAGTCATATAAAAAATATGAACTAATCTATATAGATGAGTCCAAAGACAAAACAAGAAGTGTTCTAAAAAATTTTGCTTCAAAACACAGGAAAATAAAACTTATTCTTTTAAACGGAAAAAGGCATGGAAAAAGAAAATGCCTTGAAATAGGGATTAAAAAAGCACGCGGTGAAATCATTCTTTATACTGACGCAGACTGTTATGCAACAAAAAACTGGATAAAAAACATGGTTAACGGACTCAACAGTTATGATGTAGTAATATCAAGCGCAAAAACAAAGATAAGAAGATTCGTTGATGAAATAAAAAATCTTGAGCATATATACTGGACAGGAATCCTCCCCACAATAGGGCTGTTCATAAAGACAAAGTTTATTGGGGGGTGGGGAGGAAACATGGGTTTTTGGAAAAAAGATTTTAGAAAAATAAAAGGTTATTATGGTATTGAAAATTATATAGCAGAAGACATTGCTCTTGTGAACAAGTTCAGAAAAAATAAGTATAAAATAGGTTTTATCTTTAATGCAATTATATGGATGGAACCTGAAGAAAAATGGCTCAAGCAAAAAATAAGATGGATAAGAATTACAAGGCAGGCAGTAGGTAAAAGCACTGCTGTTTTCTATTTTTATCCAATGATGTTCAACAGCCTGTTTGCACTTGGTTTTTCTCTGGCAGGATTGTTCTTTAACAGCTTATTCTGGTGGATGCCAATAACAGTGCTGTTTGTATCAGAAGCGCTTTGTGCTGCACATATATATTTTGCAATAAAACAGAGTAAAAAGTCCTGGCTTGCATTAATTATTTCTGCATCAGACTTCTTAATAAAATTTATTTATTTTTATGCCTTTTTTAAAAGAAGTGTCTATTGGAAAGGGCAGATTAAAGTCCAATAGTAAAATATTTAAATAGGACTTTAAGAATATTCAAAGTATGCTCCTATCGTCTAGCACGGTCAAGGATACTGGCCTTTCAAGCCAGTGACGTGGGTTCAAATCCCGCTGGGAGCATATCTTTTTTTAGAAAATAGTTATAAACACCCAATACGATAATTTAATAATGAACTACACAAAGCAGACTGCTGTTGTTATAGCCAGTCTTGCTGTGATATTTTTAAATGGAATAATCTCATCTATTATTGCAGTTAATTTATGGGCAAGCTACACAGATATTAACCAAAAGATAATGATTTTCCCTTCAATCCTTCTTGCTTATGTAATGTTCATAGGGTTAAGCATGCTTACTCTTTGGATTGAACTAAAAGTTTCAGACTGCATTTATCCTGTTAAAGAAGGTTATTTCAAAGAAGGTTCTAAAGGTTACACAAACTGGACTATGCGTTCTTCTTTAATGGCATCATATGAAGAAATATTCATAAAAATAATGCCCAGATTTTTGAGGATACTCATATACTTAGCCATGGGGTTAAAAATAAAGAAAATACCAAAAATTGTATTTCTTGAGAATATGATAGAATGTGAAATGATTGAACTTGGAAAAGGGGTTGTTATAGGCAATGATGCAACAATAACAGGACATATTCTTGACAGAGGGGTAGTGTATATTAAAAAAATAAAAATAGGAGATAATTCAACAATAGGCGCAAAGTCCATCATAATGCCTGGTGTGGAAATTGGAAAAAACTCAGTTGTTGCAGCAGGAGCAATTGTTCCAAAAAACACAAATATACCCGCAAATGAAATATGGGGGGGAGTGCCTGCAAAAAGAATTAAGAAAATAAAGAAGTAAATGGTGCAAATAATGTTAAACCCTTATATAATATACCCAATAATATCAGCTTTTCTAACTGCAATTATAGGTATTCTACAGAAGAAGGGGATACAAGGAGAAAAATTTTCGCTGAGACGTCTTTTGAAATCAAAAAGATGGTGGTTTGGTTATTTCCTTGGACTTCCAATAGCTTATTTCTCAGCATTAGCTCTTAATAATCTTGATGTAAGTATTATTGTTCCTGTTTCAAATTTATCAATCCCATTGCTGATAATATTTTCAAACATATCTTTAGGAGAAAAAATAAACAAACATGAAGCTATTGGCATAATCCTCCTCATAATCAGCACAATAATGCTGGGGGTTGCATAATGTCCTTTAAACAAAAAGTACTAAACAGCTATAACTGGCTCGTAGACAAAGTAAAGGGAAAGGAATTAAAAACAGTAATTGCAGGTTCAGCAATAGGCGGGCTTGCTCCAGTGATTGCAAGTTATCTTTTAAGAGGGATAAACTTGACATTTGAAAGTTATTTCAGAGCTCTGCTAAGCCCGTTAGGTATAATTGCTGTTTCAATTGGAGCATTAAGCTATATGCTTTTTCAAGTTGCTATAAGCACTGAAAAAATATCACTGCTTTCACCAATGGCAAGTACAATAACAACTGCGGTCACTGTAATGGGAGGAGTTCTAATTTTAAGTGAAAGCCTTAATTTATTAAAGCTTGCAGGAGTAATACTATGTATAATAGGAATCTGGGCAATAAGCAAAAACCACAAGAAATAACATACAATAATCATTACAATGAAAAAAATATACAAAATAAGAGGACATCACATAGGTCCTTTTGTAGGTTTGGTTGAATTAAAGTTAAAGGTAAACCCTATTTATGATAAAGAAGAAGATTATATTAATTTCCTCTCATCAACGGGTAAATATACAAAAAATGATGCTAAAGGGTTCTTGAATTTAGCAGAAAAAATATTAAAAGACAAAGGAAGCAGTAAACTTAAAATAACAACTGCTGAAGATGAGATATGTGATGTTTGTAAATCCCATAAGGATAGTTGCAGTAAACTTGAATCAGAAGATGAAGAAACTATTAAAGAGTATAATATAGACAAAGATAAAGAATACACTATAGACGAACTTATAACTATAGCAAGAGAATACAGAAAGAAAAAGGGTTACATCTTTAATAAAAAAAGGTAAACATATCAAAAAGAGGTAAAAAATGAATATAGCAATGTTTGCAGATACATTTATACCAGACAATAATGGGGTTGCAACTTCTATTCAAAATACTATAAACTATTTATCTTCAAAAGGACACAAGGTGGTTATTTTTGCACCGGGGGAGGGATACTCAAAAAAGAAAATACTTGGTGCAGACGTTTTTACTATCAAAAGCGATAAATCCTCATTATTGCTTGAATACAAATGTCCAAAATTCGTTCCTAAAAAAATAAAAGAAATTTTCATAAAATACAAATTTGACATTGTGCATGTCCACACTCCTTTTGTAATTGGCTGGACCGGGGTTTTACTTGCTAAATCATATAATGTGCCTCTTGTTGGAACATACCACACTAATTTTGACATGCTGTTTGATTTCTATGCAAAAAATAAAATTATAAAAATAATGAAAAAAGTTTTTTTAAAATCAATAAAGATATTCCACGAAAACTGTGATATCCTGATTTCTCCTTCAAAAACACAGACAAGAACATTAATCAAGCAGGGATATAAAAAATTAATAACAATATCCAACCCTGTTGATTTAAGTGCTTATAAAAAAGTAAAAAGTATGAGAAAAAAGCTAGGGATTCCTGAAAAGGCGAAAGTAGCGCTTTATGTTGGAAGGATAAGCAAAGAGAAAAAAATAAGCGAATTAATAAAGGCTTTTGAAAGCATATACAAAGAAGACAGGTATTTGGTAATAGGTGGCAAAGGCCCTCATCTTGATTATTTCAGAGATTTTGTAAATGAAAAACAGATAAAAAATGTTATTTTCTCAGGTTATATTGCTGAAAAAGACATTGTCAAATTTTACAGTTCTGCTGATGTTTTTGTTTCAATGTCTGATTTTGAAACGCATGGATTGACATTTATAGAAGCAATGGCATGTGGAATACCCTGTGTTGGTGTTAATGCAGGGGGTGTTGCTGACAGTATTGAACACTTAAAAAACGGTTTTTTAGTAAAACCAAATAACTCAGCTGAATTTGGAAAAAAAATAGAAGTTCTTTTTGAAGACAAAAATCTTCATTCAAAAATGAGTTCTTATGCCCTTAAATCTTGTGATGAATGCTCAATAGAAAATGCTGGAAGGGAAATAGAATCTTTATACATGAGTGCAAGTAAATATCCTGTTGAAAAAACCAGCTTTGTCAAATTTTGGGAAAATGTTCTATTAAAAAGTTATACAATACCTGCCGAAGCAAAAATAATATTTGTAATTGCGTTAATGCTTGCTGTGTTAATGCTTTTCAATTTTACTAGTTCAGCAATATCAGGAGATATCAACATTGAAACAGTATTGAGTCTCAGGGTAATCAAGGAAGTCTTGTCAAATATTATATCCAAGATATGAAAGCACATCTTTTGGAAACTTTTCACCTTTGTGGTATATTTTCTCCCATCTTACATTTTTGTTTTTGATTTTATCTTTCAAAAGAGCAAGTATAACATAAGTCCACATAAATGGCTCTAAAATAAGGTAAAATGGTATGTAAAACACGGTATTTTCAGGTTTGCTTTCAATCCCAAGCAGGTATATGACTGCAAGAATAAAATAATTAAGCAGACTGTGGTAAGGCATGAAAAAGAGAAGTATAAAATTAAGCATCATTGAAATCTGAGCTCCTCCCCTTGCAGTGTTAAGGATAAATGCGAGGGGTTTTTTCTTAAAAAAACCAGCAACATATTTGTTATAGTTCTTTGAATTGAAAATCATGTAATACCACCTTTTTCTTTGTTTTACAAACTGCGAAAAGGAAGTCATTTCTTCCTGATAAACAAAGGCATTTGCAGGCACGATTTTCATGCCCCTTGAGATAAATTTCAATCCAAGAAGAAAATCCTCAACAATATCTTTCCCGTGCCCGCCAACATTAAGTAAGTCCTTCTTCCTTAATCCATAATTTGCACCGCAGAAAAAAGAAACTCCGCTGAGAAAATAAGTTCCAAAAGAAGACAAATCATAAAGAAATGAAAATTCAAGACTTCTTAGCTTAGGTATAAGTCCGCTTTTGTAGTTGCCCACCCCTATTTTTCCTGCAACACCTGAAACAGTTTTGTCCTTAAAGTAAAAAACCATCTTCCTTATCCAGTCTCTTTCGCATATAGTATCTGCATCAGAATGGAGTATAATTTCTCCTTTTGCAAGAGTTCTTACTGCTTTATCAAATCCAATAGATTTATACTCCTCATGCTTTTCAAGCCTTAAAAGCTTAATTTTTCCTGTTTTTTTGTATTTTTGTGCTATTTTATAGGTGTTGTCTGTTGAGCCGTTGTCTACAATAATAATCTCATACTTGTTCTTAGGGTAGTTCTGGGACAGGTAATTTCTGATTTTTCTTTCAATCACTTTTTCCTCATTCCATGCACAGCAGAGAACAGAAACAAAAGGGAAATAATCTTTATTGACAATTTTTCTTTTTGCATAACCTGATATTGATAAAAACAGGTTTATAACAATTATAATAAGTGTTAGTGTATATAATAAACGTACAACCATCAGAAAACATTTAAACAACCGAAGTATTTAAAAATTATCAGATTTTGGTGATTAGAACATGAAAAGAGGTTCAAGAGCTTGGAAAAAAACCATTGGAAACAAAGGTAGATGCAGATGCCGATGGAGAACAAGAAAGAAGAGAATCAAAGAAAGAAAGAGAAAGAGAAAGAAACAGAAAGGAACTGTATAAAAATTATATTCTGGTACAGTTAATTTTATAATCAAATCTGTGTTCTATTCACATAATGGGCTACAAAAAAGTTGTAATGGGTTGGGTTGAGTACCAAAAACTGGTTGAATTACTTGCTGAAAAAATAATAAGTTCTAAAAAGAAATATAATGGTATTATTGCAATACCCCGGGGAGCACTTCCAATTGCAACCAGCCTTTCACATATTCTTAATATAAAAACAATAGTCTTTGAAATTGAAAAAGCGGAAAAAAATTATTTGGTTGTTGATGATGTAAGCGACAAAGGAAACACTCTTGAGAAATACAAAGGTTATGATATTGCATGCCTTTGCTATAAACCACAAACAAAAGTAATGCCTGATTTCTGGGCTAAAAAATATAATGATAATGAGTGGATTTATTTTCCATGGGAGATAATTGGTTCAAAAACCACAAAAGACAACCAATAGTAAATTTAATAAATCAATGATTTAACCTTAATTTTGCTATGCAGGGGTGGCAGAGCGGTCAAATGCGCCGGGCTTAGGACCCGGTGGTTTAGTACCTACGAGGGTTCGAATCCCTTCCCCTGCAATATGTTTTTAAGTTTCAACTTTTGTTATATTATTCATGATTGATAAACTAAAGGACATTGTTCTCAGCTTCAAGGAAAGGCAGAATTATCGTGAAGAAATTTACGGCGATGAGTTAAGCAAGTTAAGAAAATTATCTCTTGAAGCTCTTGCATCAAACGATGAAGAAAAATTAGTTGGTGCCTTTCTTGAAAATTTTTGGGCTTTTTGTGGCTATGAAGGTTTAACAGATCCTGAAGATAATTGCTACATTTCCCCTGCACTCTTCAAAAAATTAAAAGAAAAATCTTCTGAAATATTTCATTATCTGCTAAAGGATAGTGGAGTTATGGAGAAGGCTATATTAAAAGAGAAATATGAATTCTTGGTTGAAACAATGTGGGATGATTTGTCATTTCTGCTCTGGGGTGTCAGGGAAAAAGATGAAGACGACGACAGGTTTTATGGTTATCCAGTACCTCACTGGATTAAAAAGAATATGAGTTACGAAGACAAAGAGCAGTTAAAAAAATGCAGTTTAAACATGCTATCTTGGGGGGAATCAAAAAATGAAATGTTATACTATTTATATGAATTAATTGGTGAAAAAGAACTGTAAAAATTCTAAAACCTAAACTTTTTAAATTAAATCAGATGTGTTAATTTTAACTCTGCGGGAGTGTCGGAGTGGTCAAACGTGCAGGGTTCAGGGCCCTGTGGCTTAGTGCCTGCGAGGGTTCGAATCCCTTCTCCCGCATTTAACCACAATATTTATAAATATGATACAAGCATTATTAGAATTACGGAGCTAATCCGTAAATATTCATGGATCCGTCAATGGCAGAGTGCGCATCAGCGTTCTGTGAAAGCCATTATCCAATTCATGGTATAATAGAGTTGTTGATTAAGACTTCGTCTTTCAGCAATGTATAAAAATGAGTGTGAGAATCAGAGTCTTACATGATGTAGGTTTTGGCGAAACTCATAGTGATTGAGTGTGTTCCCAATTTAAGTGTGCGAACATATATAATAACTCCAGTTGATCCTGCTGGAGGCTACCGCTATTGGAGTTCGACTAAGGCATGCAAGTCAGGGAATGCAGTTGGGTATTCCCGGCGAATAGCTCAGTAACACGTAGACAACCTGCCCTGCAGTGGAAGATAACCTCGGGAAACTGAGGACAATATTCCATAGAAAACAGAAACTGGAATGTTCTGTTTTTAAAAGTTACAGCACCTCTGCTGTGTACGCTACAGGATGGGTCTGCGGCTGATTAGGCTGTTGGGGGTGTAAAGGACCCCCAAACCTCTGATCAGTACGGGTCATGAGAGTGAGAGCCCGGAGAGGCGCACTGAGACAACGGCGCCAGCTCTACGGAGTGCAGCAGCTACGAAATCTCCACAATACACGAAAGTGTGATGGGGGAACTCCAAGTGCTTATCTTATTGATAAGCTTTTGTGAAGTGTAAAAAGCTTCAAGAATAAGGGGTGGGCAATACTGGTGCCAGCAGCCGCGGTAACACCGGAGCCTCAAGTGGTAGCCATTCTTATTGGGTCTAAAGCATCCGTAGCCTGATTAGTAGGTCTTTCGTGAAATCGTGCGGCTTAACTGTACGGCGTGCGAAAGATACCGCTTGTCTAGGGACTGGGAGGAGCAAAGAGTATGCTAAGAGTAGGGGTGAAATCCTGTGATTCTTAGCAGACTACCAGTGGCGAAGGCGCTTTGCTAGAACAGGTCCGACGGTGAGGGATGAAAGCCAGGGTAGCAAACCGGATTAGATACCCGGGTAGTCCTGGCTGTAAACGCTGCCCGCTAGGTGAAGCATGTTCTAAGAGGACATGCTGTGCCGTAGTGAAGACGTTAAGCGGGCCACCTGGGGAGTACGGTCGCAAGATTGAAACTTAAAGGAATTGGCGGGGGAGCACAACAAGGGGTGAAGCTTGCGGTTTAATTGGATTCGACCCCGGGAAACTCACTAGGGGCGACAGCAGAATGACGGCCAGTCTAAAGGGCTTGCCTAACGCGCTGAGAGGAGGTGCATGGCCATCCTCAGTTCGTGCCGTGAGGTGTCCTGTTAAGTCAGGAAACGAACGAGACCCTCGCTCTTATTTGCTACTGAACCATCTGGTTGCCAGAGCACAATAAGAGGACTGCATCCGCTAAGGATGAGGAAGGTGAGGGCTACGATAGGTCAGTATGCCCCAAATCCCCTAGGCTACACGCGAGCTGCAATGGTTAGGACAAAGGGCCGCGACTCCGAAAGGAGAAGCTAATCCTCCAAACCTAATCTTAGTTCGGATCGAGGGTTGCAACTCACCCTCGTGAAGCCGGAATCCCTAGTAACCGTGGATCAACAATCCACGGTGAATACGTCCCTGCTCCTTGCACACACCGCCCGTCAGGCTGACCGAATTTGGTTCAGATGAGTTCATATCACAAGGTATGAACGAATCTGGGCTAGGTGAGGTTGGTTAAGTCGTCACAAGGTACCCGTAGGGGAATCTGCGGGTGGATCACCTCCTTATAATTTAAAAATTATAATAATGAACACAACTATTGCTATGAGCGCTATCAAAACCTACTTCATTCATTTTTAATTTCTTAGGAAATTTATTCAGATTAGCTTTAGCTTTAAACCCAAGAAAACCTTTTTATTGATGTATATTGTAAAATAAAAGATGGCTAAAATCCATGGGATGTATATTCTAAATATAATAACACTTATTGCAATCATTCTTTCCTGGATACTTTCAGCATTTAACGAATTAAACAGCTTTACATGGTTATTAAAAGACTGGATTGTTCCAATTTTATTTTTAGTTACAGTTTTAATAACATTTATTTATTCACTTACTCAGGCTAAAAAAAATAAAAAGGATGCGATTATTTTTTCAGTTTTAACATTAGTGGTTTGGGTTCTTTATTCAATAGCTTTAATGTTTTCATTAAAACCAGAATCAGGAATATTTGCTGATTTTTTCTTAGGAAATATTCCATATCTAAACACAACCGGTGCAAATTTTATGTGGGCAATAACAGTAAGCGCTGTGATACTGTCTCTTGTAGGTTTTACAAATCAGAAATGGGTTATTGGCTGGGTAATGACAGGTGTTCTCTTTTGGTGGGCAAAAGGAGTACTGCCATGGAATGATGTTGCTGGTTTAGTGTATTTTGGAATACTTGGATTAATGATGTTTTTATTTTGGACTTTTGGAGAAGAGTGGGTTGTGAATATATATTTTATAATTCTTGGAGTATTGTTTCCAATTAGTTTAGTTCTTACAATTGCATTTCCAACAATTCCAGTTATTGCAGACACAGTAGGTATGTTTCTCCAGATAGGAATTAAATCAGGATTAGCACTGCTGTTTCTTTTTGCATCATTTATAGTAGGACATGGAGCAAGCGGTGGAGAAAAAAAAGCGTTTCTTTTTGCAAGAGCATGTTTTCTTGCAAATGGTGTAATATGGTTTTTAGAACTTTATTTAGTTGGACAGATAGAATCACTCAGCCCAATTATGAAACAAGTTGCAACAGTAATCAATCTTCCGGGATTTGGGATATTGCTTGCAATATTGGGATTTGTTTCATACATAATAACAAAGGTTTATCAGAATAAATAAAAACAAGCGATAACTTTTTAAACTATTTAATTCAACTAATTTAAACATTAATGAAGGGCCTGTAGCCCAACGGTAGAGCGCCGCCCTTGCACGGCGGAGGTTGGGGGTTCAAATCCCCCCGGGTCCACTTAGATATCACCAAAACTTATATAAAGAGTTGTGGTTATCTAAAAGATACATCTTGAAGTTGCATTACTATATTAATGGCTTAAGATGAAAAATGCAGATTGCATTTATGAAATGCAGTCCAAGTTTGCTTGATGTTAATGAGCATTCATAAGAAAGATTATGTAGTGCATAGATGTTGTTTGAATACAAAAAAACAACGTGAGGTAAAATAACCTCTACACATGTTGCGTACTACACATAGTATGCTGTTTGGTGGATGGTTTGGCTCAGTTAGGGGATGAAGGACCTAGCAAGCTGGGTTAAGCCAAGGGGAAGCGCATGCAGCTCTTGATCCTTGGATTTCCGAATGGGACTTCCTTGCTTTATAGCAAATCCTTTTCAGGATACCCAACGCGGGGAATTGAAACATCTTAGTACCCGCAGGAAAAGAAAACAATAGTGATTCCGTAAGTACCGGCGAGGAAAAGCGGATAAGGACAAACTGAATGGACTTTTGCAAAAAAGTTCAGATGTGGTGTTTGAAACTTCCATCAAATATCTTCAAAGTCAAGCTGAAGTGGACTGGAAAGTCCTGCCACAGAGGGTGAAAGCCCCGTAAGCAAAAACAGAGAAGATATGGAATGTTTTCAGAGTAGCGTAGGTTGGGACTCCTGCGCGAATTTGGGAGGCAATGACTCCTAATCCTAAATACTTACTGAGACCGATAGTAAACAAGTACAGTGATGGAAAACTGAAAAATACCCAGAAATGGGGGTAAAAAGAGTCTGAAACCAAGCAGCTACAGTTCGTTACAGCACAAAAGGAGTTTTCTTTTGGAAAGACGAGGAAACAAATCAATTCAAAAGAAAATGTTCAGTGTTGTATCATTCCTTTGGGATAACGAGCCAGGGAGTTTGCGGCAGTGGCGAGACTAAGCGCAAAGCTAGTCTAAGCGAAAGCAAAAAGCCCGCAGTTTACGAGGGGCTGGGTGTGAAAGCGCCCTGAGTCACTGCTGTAATACCCGAAGCCGAACGAGCTAGACCTGAGCAAGGTGAAGCGATTCAACAGAATCGTGGAGGCCTGAAGAAGTTCTGTGAACAGGCGATTTTCTGACTTGGGCCTAGGAGTGAAATGCTAATCGTGTTCGGCAATAGCTGGTTCCTTCCGAAATAGGCACCAGTCTAGTCCAGCCCGAGGTTGTATGTGGGGTAGAGCTACTGATTCGATGATTAGGGGTCGAAAGGCTTCGGCATTGAGTCAAACTCCGAATACACATACGCTTTAGACTGCTGGAAACGGGGCATGAGGATAAACCCCATGTCCAAGAGGGGAACAACCCAGACCATGGTTAAGGCCCTTAAGTGCTGACTAAGTGTAAAAAAGTTCTACGGTCCCAAACAGCAGGGAGGTAGGCTCAGAAGTTGCCATCCTATAATAAGTGTGTAACAACTTACCTGCCGAGATCGTAGGTCTTGAAAATGGACGGGGCTAAGTCAGCCGCCGATACCTTGGAATTCAGAATTAATGATTTTGAATTGGTAGGAAGGCGTTCAGTTCGGGCAGAAGCAGGTTTGTGAAAACCTGTGGACCGTTCTGAAATGAGAATCCTGGCGGTAGTAGCAGCATAGTAGGGTGAGAATCCCTACCGCCAAATGAACCAGGTTTTCTCAGCAATGTTCGTCAGCTGAGAGTAAGTCGATCCTAAGGAGTAACCTAACTGGTGAACTCCGAAAGGGAAACTGGTTAATATTCCAGTACCATCTGGATACGCGCGGCAACGCAAGCTTGTTCTATGACGCTTCCGGATAGGTTAAGCAAGGCTGTCGCCTTGTCTAACAGAGATAGTTCCATGGAGTATCGTAATGATGAGAAATGGAATAAATCTGGAATGGGTGCATGTATGTGTGCTTTAGCTGAATCCAGGAGCCCGTGAAAAGTGGGACAAGAAGGATTCCAGATGCTCGTACCGAGAACCGACACTGGTGGTTCTCCCTGAGCAGGGAAAGGCGTGTAGGAATAATCTGAGAGAGGGAAATCGGCAAATTAGTCCTGTATCTTCGGTATAAGGGATCCCTGCGAAAGTTCATGAATGTGTGCTTTTACAGGGTGCAATAACAAGGGGATGCCGACTGTTTAACTAAAACACAGGTGACTGCTAGTCAGAAATGATGAGAATAGTCGCCGACGCCTGCTCACTGCCAGTATCTGAAACTTTGTTCCAACGGAGCCAAGGACTGGTAAAGAGCGGAGGTAACTGTGACCTTCTTAAGCAAGCGCAATGCCTTGCCATTTAATTGATGGCTTTGCGAACGGCGTAACGAGTATCCCGCTGTCCCTTCTCAGAGCCCTGCGAATACACGATTCTGGTGTAGAGGCCAGAGACCTCCGATGGGTGGCAAAGACCCCAGGAGCTTTACTGCAGTCTGTTGCTGTCTTATGGATTGGGATGTGAAGTGTAGTTGGTAGACGTAGACGCGGTGTCGAAAGATGCCGCTGAGTCAAAGATGAGACACCAACCTTTTTAATTTATAAGACTAACCTGAAAAGGGACAACAATTGATGGGCAGTTTGGCTGGGGTGGCACACCGGCGATAAGGAATCACCGGTGCCCAAAGGTCAGCTCATCCGGGTCAGAAATCCGGAGAAAGAGTGTAAGGGCAAAAGCTGGCCTGACTGTATTCTGCAACGCGAGGAATGCAGGAGCGAAAGCTGGGCCTAAAGAACACAAAGAGTTATCTCATTGATTGCTTTGTATGACAGAAAAGCTACCCTGGGGATAACGGAGTCGTCGCGCTCGAGAGTTCGCATTGACGGCGCGGCTTGCTACATCGCTGTCGGCTCTCCCTATCCTGGCCGTGCAGCAACCATCGGGTCTATGCACATAAAGTATAAAGAAGAGTTTATTTAACAGCTAATCCAATAAATCTGTTCGCTTCGAACAAAACGTTATTGAATATTGGCTCACATAGTCCTTATGGCTGTATGCGGCCAAGGGTGCGGGTGTTCACCGATTAAAAGGGATCGTGAGCTGGGTTCAGAACGGGGCGACTCAGTTCGGCTGTTAACTGTCGGAGGTGTTCGGTGTCTGAGCGGAAGGTCCCCTGGGTACGAGAGGAACGGGGGGTCGGGCCCTCTAGTCAATCAGTTGTCTGACAAGGCATTAAGCTGAGCAGCCACGGCCTAAAGGAGTAAGGCTGAATGCATCTAAGCCTGAAATCTCACCGTGAAAAGAGACACCGTCTGAGGACGCAGGTTAAAAGACCTGTTTGATGGGATTGGGGTATAAAACAGTAATGTCCAGCCCGCAATTTCCAATAGTCCAAAATGTGTATTAATTCGCAACATGTAATATGCATTGCATAATCTTTCTTATGAATTGCTTATTTTCTATCATTTTTTTAATTCCTTAGCGAAAGCTTTAAAAGTGAACCCCTTCTTGTGAGTTTCTCCAATGGAAATATCAAAAGAAGATGTATGTAACATAAAAGAAGATTTTGAAAAAGAACTTGAAGAAACAAAACAGGATAACATAGAATTAAATAGAATATTATCTTCTGATGTAACCAATAGCTATGTGGATGAACTTGCGTTTTATATAGTAAGTGATGCTTATTCAAGAAAAAGGTTCTAAACAAGATAAGAAGGTATTTTAAATTCCCTGAATTTCTCAAACAAAATTTTTCCGTAGATTAATCTGTAAAATGCTTCTGTTTCAAGAACAGCACCATTTATGCCAGTATGGGGTTTCTCCTCATCAGGTAAACCAACATAATTCAAAATACTATTGGCATGCAAATTGCTTGTTTCATTTTTAATTGGGATTTCTTTATTATTAATAAGATAAAGGCAGTAAACAAGAGAATGCAAATCAACTTTCCTATAACCGAACAGCCATTTCTTATCAGCTCTTTCAAACGAAGCTTTAAGAAAACCAATATCAAAATCAGGATTCTGTCCTGCTATTGTCTTATCCTTTATTGGTTTAGTCCACTCAATAAATTCTTCAACAAGTTCTTCTACTGTTGGTTTGTTAATATCATTTAGTTTTTCAACAGCCATACCTGTTAGTTCAAGGGCATAAAGTGAAAGTTCAGCATTTTGAAATATTCTGCACTGTCCGTAGAACTGATTTGAGGCATTTGAAAAATCAACAGCGCCAATGTCTATTAAAGAGTGTTTTAATGGATTTGTTCCTGTTGTTTCAACATCAACAACTATCATATGTTATATATCTTAACCAAAGATTAAAAACTCATTTCAGAAAACTTTATAAACCACATAAAGACATACTTTAAAGTGGCCAGAAGGGCAGTCAACGGAATATTCAGGTTAAATCCCTGAAATACCGAGGAAGTTCCGCCCATCAACAAAGCCGGATGCTTGGAATACAGCATGTGGAGAAATTCACGGCAACAGTTCAGAAACGACACAGCTTCGGTAAATATAGTGAAGTCAAGAGACAGAAGTTCCCGAAGATATGATGAAACGACTAGCCCCTGGTGATGCAAGGTTTAAAACCGCTTAGTTGAATACTGCCAATCCCAACTTTGAAAGCTATAATGCCGGAGGGGATACAGAAGGTGGACTATATTCTGGCCACTGCTTATATAACCACAAGCTTTTTATTTTATATTAATCACTTTAATTTACAATGAACAAAAGAGCGCAAGTGTCGGTTCCATCTGGACAAGGCGGATTAATCAGATACTTTGAAAACTATGCAAGTAAAATAAAAATAAAGCCGGGACATGTAATCTTCTTTACAGTTCTTACAATAATCATAGTTTATGTTTTACAATTCCTTAATCCAGTAGGTTTTCCAACAGCGCCATAAGTTATAAAACATCCAAGTTAGTACTTCTATAAATGCCTAAAAAAACTATTGAGGAAATTCTTGAAGAGTTAAAAAAACAAGAGTTCATGGACGAACTTTCAGACAAAATACTTGAAAAAATAACACCCTATATAGATTCTAAGTTTGAAGAACAGAAAAAATATATACACACTGAAATAAAAAAATACACAAGAAAAAAAATTACTAAAAAAGAAAAAGCAGGAAAACTTCTGCTTCTTGTCAGCGGATTTGCATCATTCAAATACTGTCTTGATTACACTTTGGGGGGGATGTATTCAATATTTGAAAATTTTCCAAAACGCCCCACAGAAATGTATGTTTCATTTCTTTTAGGCGGTATTTTTGGATTATGGTGTTATATGAGCCTTCACCGCTCACTTACAAATCACTGGCTGTAAAAAGTTTATATTATAAACTTCTTATCCACAAATTCACATATTCTCCTGTGTATCTCAAAAATTTCATTTTCTCCGTCAATAGTTGAAAATATCTTTTTGTAATCAAGGTCATGTGAAATTAAATCGTATTGTTCCTTGATTTTTCTCAGTTTTTCCAGTTCTTCAAAAAGTTCTTTTTTAACCTTTCTTTTCTTGTTTCTTTTTTCAATTCTTTCAATACATGTTTCAGGCTTTGTATCAAGATAAAAAACAGCGTCAGGCAGTATAAGATTTTTATTCATTTCTTTGAGCCAGTTATAATATATGCCTGTGCTTGAACCATACGCAAGTGTTGAAAAAACATATCTGTCAGATATAACCCATTTCCCTTCATTAAGAGCTTTTTTAATTGTATATTCAACATGCTGGAATCTGTCTGCTGTAAATAAAAGTTGCAATGCTTCTTTTGGAATTTTTTCCTTCATCTGAAGAACGCTTCTTATCATCTTCCCTATTGGTTTTTCATAATCAGGCTCTTTTGTCAATAAAACCTTAATTCCTTTTTTTTCAAGGTATTCCTGCAGTAGTTTAGCTTGTGTGCTCTGCCCTGAACCGTCAAGCCCTTCAAAAACAATAAATTTTGGATGCATAAGAATATAAAAGTAAAATAATTATATAACACTTATGATAAACAGCTTCTTCTCCCCATCCTCTGTTGCTGTAATAGGGGCTTCAAGACATCCTGGAAAAGTTGGCTATGAAGTTCTCAGGAATATATCAAACAAGAAGATAAAAGTTTATCCTGTAAATCCAGCGGCCAAAGTTATAATGGGTGAAAAAGTTTATGCTTCTGTTCTTGATATAAAAGGGGTTGTAGACTTAGCAGTTGTTTGTATACCTGCTGAATTTGTTCCTCAAGTAGTTGAAGAATGTGGTAAAAAAAATATTAAAAACATAATAATAATTTCTGCTGGGTTTTCAGAAGTGGGACAGCATGGAAAAGAGATGGAAGATAAGGTTTTAAAAATAGCTAAAAAATACAAAATAAGGATAGTTGGTCCAAACTGCCTTGGGGTTATAGTGCCAAAATCAGAATTAAATGCAAGTTTTTTCTCAGACATACCTTGTGTTGGTGAAACTGCGTTCATATCTCAGTCAGGTGCGCTTGGAGTTGCAATACTTGACTGGTCTCTTAAAAGCAATTTCTGTTTTTCAGGATTTGTTTCAGTGGGCAATATGGCTGATGTTTCATTTTCAGAATTAATAGAATATTTTGGAAATGATAAAAATACAAAAGTAATTGCACTATATATTGAATCTGTTAAAAAAGGAAAAGAATTCATGGAAGTTTGCAGGAAAGTTTCTAAAAAAAAGCCGATAATAATTCTTAAAGCAGGAGAAACTGAAGAAGGTGTTAAAGCTGCTTCATCCCACACAGGAGCTCTTGCAGGTAATTACAAGGTTTATGAAGCGGCATTCAAACAAGTTGGTGCAGTTCAGGTTGAAACACTTGAAGAATTATTCACAACAGCAGAGATAACCACAAAGCAGGGGATTCCCAAGGGAAAAAGAGTCTGTGTTCTTACAAATGCAGGAGGGCCTGGTGTTCTCTGTGCTGATGCTCTTGCTCAAAACAAACTCAATATTGTTGCAATACCATCAGATATAAAATCCAAACTAAATGAATTGCTCCCAAAATCATGGAGTAAGAATAATCCAATTGATGTTATTGGAGATGCAAAAGCAGACAGATATAAACATGTTCTTGAAATATTCTCACAAAATCCTTTTTTTGATATACTTATATGTATACTTACACCACAGTCAATGACTGAACCTGAGAAAACAGCAGAACTGCTTGTTGGATTCAACAAAAAAACAAAAATACCTTGTTTTGCTTCATTTATAGGAGGTAATAAAATAGAAAAAGCAGAGAAAATACTTAAGGAAAATAACATACCTAATTTTTTTGACCCGAACAAAATTGCAAAATCACTCGGAAAGATGATAAAGTAATATTTTTAAGGATTTGCTTGGTTTGGTTCAGTATGCAGAATTTAATACCGGTAAGAACGCAGAAAGCAACAACAAGCAAGGAGCTTAAAGAACTGCTTGGGAATATTCCTGAAAAACCACATAACAAAGATTTATCTTTTGAGTTTCATAAAGAATATTTATTTCCTGAGGATATTGCCTTATGTGCCCTGGTGATTGCGCATGAATTAGGGGACATGGAACGAGAACTAGAAAATTGTGATTTTTTCTCTATCATAACAACTAAAGAATCCTATGTAGATGATTTGCTGAAAATCATATATTCACATAGTTTAAAAACGACAGATTCTAAGGGACACTCAACTGAACCATTTAGTACTAATTTATTAATAGAATATAATGACGAAGGTAAGTTTAAAACAGTCCTAAAATTAAACAAACCATATAGTAGCAATTATTATGAATCTAGATATACTTATGTACCAGATACCCTTAATTTAAAACGTGGACAGTCTGAATTCATCACAGGAAAATATTATATTTTAAACATTGATGATAATGACAAGAGATTCATACATACAATAAAAAAAGTGTTTGAAAGGGCTATTGAAAAAGCAAAGTCAGATAATAAAGATGTTGAGAAAATGTATCTTAAAGAGCATAATTAAACAAATATCCTCACGTCAACAGCATAACCTTTTTTCTTTGTAAGTATAAAAGGGTTTATGTCCATCTCTTTTATATTTTCTTTTTGAGCCATTTTTGAAATTTTAAGGATAAGAGTTTCAACAAAATCAAAGTCATAATCTGCCCCTCTTGATGTAAGTATATTTTTTAATTCAGACTCCATTACAATTTCCTTTGCATCTTTCACAGATAAAGGAACAACCCTCATTGAAATCTTTTTCAAAGCTTCTGCATATATGCCCCCAATGCCTGCAACAATAACTTTTCCAAAAGTAGCATCCTCTTTTATACCTAACAATATTTCGGCTCCCTTAATCTGCTCCTGAACTACCAAAGGCGCCTCAAACTTTGCAAGTTTCTCATACGCATATTCAAGCTCCTCTTTTGAGTCAATATCAAGTATAACTGCATGCTGTTCTGTTTTATGAACAATGTTTTCAGAATCAACCTTCATAACAACAGGAAACTTATTAATTTTTTTTAAATCATCTTTTAAATTTATCTTAATTGTTTTAACAACAGGCACACCATAGTTCTTAAGAAGTTTTTCAGAACTTAGCCAGTCTAATTTTTCCATTATTAAGATTAACAAATAAGTATATTTATATTTACTGCCCCTGATATTATAGTTATGATTGAAGTAAGGCTTCATGGCAGAGGGGGGCAAGGAGCTGTAACTGCATCTGAATTGATAGCGCACACAGCATATAAATGTGGTTTATATGTGCAGTCTTTTCCAATGTTTGGTGTTGAAAGAAGAGGTGCTCCTGTTGAAGCTTATGTCAGGATTGATGAAAAACCAATTTTAACAAGAGAGCAGGTTTACAACCCAAATTATGTTTTATGTCTTGATTCCTCTTTAATAAAAAGCATTGACATAACAAAAGGACTAAACAAAAAAGGAATAATAATAATTAACAGCAACAAAAATCCTGAGGAATTTAATCTTCATTTCAGGACAATAACAGCTGATTTAACAAAAATAGCATTAGAAACTATAAAAGCGCCTATAACAAACACTGCAATGGTTGGCGCATTCTCAGGAGCAACAAACCTGATAAAAATAAATGAAGTAGCAGAAGCAATAAAATACAAATTTGGGGATGTAACAGAACTT
>JAQUSD010000033.1 GCA_028715295.1 Candidatus Nanoarchaeia archaeon | reverse complement strand
GAACAGCATACGAACTGTACAAAAAATACAAATGATTATTTCCTGGTTTTAGTTTTAAGTCTTTTAGTGTGTTTCTTTATTAAATTAAGTTCTTTTGTGACTCTGGTTACACCTTTTTCAACACTTTCTAAAGAAGCGAGGAGCCTTTTTTTATCATTTTCAAGCGTTAAATTCTCTTTTTCAAGTTCTTTTTCCTTTTTTTTAAGGTGTAAAAGTCTTGATTTTAATAAATTAAATATCCTGCTCATTTCAGCACCTTCAGTAATTCTTTAATCTCTTTTTCTTCATTAATTTTTTGCTCTTCAGCAAGTTTCTTTACTTTTTCCTCATTTGCAATCTTCATTGCTTTTATTGTTGCTTTTATCTCTTTAATTTCATCTTCAAGTCCAGAATCTGATTTCTTGTTTGCCTGCTTAACTTCCTTGAGGTTGGATTCATAGCTGTTCCTGACCACGTTTATTGATTTTTCAATATCTTTTTTAAGCAGTTCCATTTCATGCATTGCTTTTTGTGATTTAAGCATTATTTCATCAGTAAGTTTTGTGGACTGAAGCTTAAGTTTTGCTGAAATTTCATCATACTGCTTGTTTACAATTTCATTAACCTCTTCTGTAATCTTTTTCCTGAAATCAGGAAGTTCAGCCATTTTTAAATCCACACTGTTGATTTTATCATTTACATATTTAGTCTGTTCTGTCTTGTACTTATCAAGCTTATCAGCATACTCAAGATACAAATCAGTAAACCTCTTGAATATCTTGTCATATTTTGAATCAAAATATTTTGATTTAACATCAACATAAGTCCTCATTTTTTCATTAAGTTCCTGCCTGAAAATCTTCAAATCAGATATATTCTCTGATTTTGTCCTGTCAACCTTGTCCCCCATTGTTTCAATCTTTTTGATTAATGAAGGCATCTTGACATTTATCTCAGCAAGTGCTTTTTCGTATCTTTCACTGAGAGAATTGGTTTTTTTGCCCAGAATTTCATCCATGTGGACTTCATAGGAATTCTTTAAACTGGATATTATCTCTTTTAATTCAGCGGAAACCAGCTGAGGAATTTTTGATTCTAAAAGGGCAATTTCATCATCATATCTCTTGAATATTTTAATTAAATCATCTTCAAGCTCCTGAACTCTTTTTGCCAATAGAGATATTTCTTCCCCTAATTTTGGAACCTTTTCATTGGATGTTTCTGCTTGTTTAAGCCTTAGTGAAACTGATTTCAGTTCTGCTGATAAACTGTCAAAATGCTGTTTATTCAGGTTTGCTAAATCACTTATTTTTGATATTGGGGATGAGATTGAGTTGATATCTTCCCTTATCTCATTTATGAGCGGGATTAAAGAGGGTGATTTTTCAAGCTTTGTAATCCTTAACCCAAGTGTTTCCATTAATTTTTCAATAGAGTAATAATCTCTCCTTAGATTGGATATATTAGTGATTATTTTCTTTGCGTCTGATATTACTTTAATCTTTTCAAGTTCAGCAAATTTTTCTTCAGCATCCTTTATTTGAGAAACTAATTTTGTGAACTTGTTCTCAAAAGATTCCATTTCCTTTGAAAGCATAACCTGAACATCTTTGCTGTTTATATGCTTAGAAGGTATTTTCCCTTCGATTACTGCAATCTTTGTTTTTAATTCACTGAGACTTTGGTTTATTGATTTACTATTCTCTGCTAATTTAAGAGCCAAATCTTTTTCTGTTATTGATGCAGGCATTTTCTTAAAAAGAACCTGATTTGAATTAATCACTTCAACTGTTTTTCTAAGTTCTTTCAGCTCTTTTGCATGATTTTCAAATTCCTTTGTTATTTTATTTGACTCTTCATCAATATAATCGTCAATCTTTTTGATTATATCCCTAAATTCATCCTCCCCAACCCTGCTTTCAACAAGTTTCTTCAAATCATCTATAATGCGGTTAGAAGTTATCTTAAGCCCCTGTAGCTCATTTTCAAGACTTTGGATTTTATCGATATATGTTGCATTAACTTTTTTCTGAAACTCCTTTATGTAGTTCTCTTCAAATTTTGCAAGCTCGTTTTTGACAGTTTCTATCTTATGTTCGATAAGTTCTATTTCACTGATTTTTCTGTTTACTTCTGAAAGTTTTTCTTCAAATCTGCTTTCAATAGAAGAGAGTTTCGTTGATGAGAGATTTTCAATCTTCTTTTTTATATCTTCTATATCTCTTGAAAGTCTCAAAGTCTCAGTTTTCTTGTTTTCCTGAATTCTTGGTATTATATCATTTAAAGAATTAATTTGGTTCTGGACAGCTTTTATTTTAGATTCAAAAGTAGCTTCAATTACATCCTGGAGTTCTTTTTTCCCCTTTGTTTTTGCATCAAGTTCCTGCTGTTTTGCATTAATTCTTGTCAGGTCTGATTTTATCCCTGAAACATCCCTGAGAATGATATCAAGCTGTTTTGAGATTGTTGAAACATATCTATCTCCGGCTTTCTGTTTGTCTTTAATTTCAGAACTTAATATACTATAATTATCTTTGAGTCTTGAGTTTATTTCATCCCTTAGTTTTCCTAATTGTGCAAGTTTTGTAGTGAATTCAACATTTAATTTATTAACTGAAGCATCTATACTTGTTTCAAGAGTTTCTTTCAAGGAACCCATCTGTTCTGATGTTTTCTGTACAATGTCCTTGTCTTTATCATCCTGTTTTCCAAGAAGTTCCCTGATTTGGTTCTGCATCTCACTTAATTTAGCAATCTGTGTTTCAAGTCGTGATATTTTCAAATCCTCAACACTTTTTACAGAATCTACTTTTGTTTTAAGGGTTTCAAGAGTAGTGTTAAAAGACTGTATTTTATCAGAGAATTTATTGAGTTTAAGAAGTTCTTTTTCAACATCAGCAATTATTTTTTTAGCATTTTTAGTCTGATTTTCTTCAGTAGTTTTTGTCTTTGTATTTAATTCCCTAAGTGATGTGCTGAAGTCAACAAGCTGTTTTTTAACATCAACAGCAATCTTATTCTGTGATAAAACAAGGTTGTCTACCTTTTTTAAGAGGTTATCATTTGTTGAAATTAATTTCTTATTTTGGTTATTGATCTTTTCGTTCTGTATGTTCAGCTTTTCATCAATATTGACTTTTTCTTTATTTATAAGGTTAAAAACATTATCTACTTGTTTGGTTTTTGATTCAACAAGCTGAACTACTTTTTTATCAAGCTCCTGTTTTACTTGTTCTATTTTCTGCTTCTGCTCTTTAAGAGATTCTACAAGAAAGAAGTTCTGCTCATCTATCTTTTTTACAAGAGTATCTTTTAGTTTACTAAATTCCTTATCAGCCATTCCTAAGTTAAAAATAGCAAATACTCATTTTTAAACTTTCACAAAGTTTTAAAATATTAAATTCTAAGAAAAAAGTATGGAAAACTGCATATTCTGCAAAATAATAAATGGAGAAATACCTGCATACAAAATATATGAAGATGAGGATTTACTTGCTTTTCTTGATAAATACCCAATAAATCCAGGACATACCCTTGTTGTTCCTAAAAACCACGCTGAAACAGTTATAGAGTGTCCTGATAATATTCTTGAGAAAATCATGCCTGCTGTAAAAAAAATAATGTTTGCATTGAGAAAAGCTGTTAATCCTGATGGATTTAATCTGCTTTCAAATAATGGAGAAGTTTCAGGACAGGAGATAATGCATTACCACATGCACATTATACCTAGATTTTCAGGAGATGAAAAAGAATACGCAATAAAAGAACTTTTTAAATCAGCAAAAGAACTTCCTGAAAATGAGATGAAAACCATATACTCAAACATTTTAAAATATATATAATGGGGCTGACGTGATTTGAACACGTGACCTCACGGTCTTCAGCCGCGCGCTCTCCCGGACTGAGCTACAGCCCCTTGATTAAAAATAATCCAAAATAATACTTTATAAGGTTTCTGTTTGTGCTATTTTAAAATAGCGATATTTTTTAAAACCTGTGTGTAGTTATATTTTGTATGACAAGAATAATAGCCGTTGCTTCTGGGAAAGGTGGGGTTGGTAAAACAACGCTGACAATTAACTTAGCCAGCGCTTTACAGCAGTTTGGTAAAGATGTTATAATCGTTGACGGAAACACCATAAATCCAAATATTTCGCTTCATTTAGGGCTTCATGGGATAGATACAAACATACAGGATGTTTTAAGCGGAGAAAAAAAAATAAATGAATCAGTATACATCCACACAAGTTCTGGATTAAAAATTCTGCCAGCAGGCATATCTATAAAAGAAATGGAGAAAAAAAAGCATTACAAGCTGAGCTCTGTTCTTAACCAACTTATAGGCGCAACAGACATTGTTCTTGTTGATGCAAGTGCTGGACTTGGAAAAGACACTCTTGAAACAATTGATGCAGGAGATGAGCTTATTGTTATAACAAATCCAGACATTCCTTCAGTTACTGATGCTCTTAAAACAGTTGAGCTTGCAAAGAAAAGGGGCATTAAAACTACAGGCGCAATAGTCAATAGGAGTACAAATTCAAAATATGAAATGAGTTCCTCAAACATTGAAGAATTTTTAGGGGTTCCTGTTCTTGGAGTAATACCTGAAGAAGCTCATCATATAAAGCGTTCATTAAAGCTGAACTATCCAATGGTTCTTCTTAATCCAGATGCAAATGCTTCAATTGCAATAAAAGGTGTTGCTGCAAAGTTAATAGGAAAAAGATATGACATAATTCAGGAAGAAAGAAACTTTTTCAACAAGCTTAGAGACTTCTTAGGGTTTTAAAAACAGATAAGTTTTTAAAAACAAAATATGGTGTTTTTATTTATTAATGTCCGAGGTAGTATAGCCTGGTTAGTATCAGAGGTTGTGGCCCTCTGGACCCGAGTTCAAATCTCGGCCTCGGACCTTTTTTTCTAAATATTTAAATAAAATAAAAAGCTTGTTTTAATCATGGAATACTCAAGGGTTAAAGGAACAAGGGATTTTCTGCCTGAAGAAATGATTAAAAGGAATAAGATTAAGGCAGTGATAGAAAACATTCTTAAAAAATACGGCTTTAATCCTGTTGAAACTCCTGCAATGGAATATTGGGAAACTCTTGTTGGTAAATACGGAGATGATGAAAAGTTAATATATTCATTTCAGGACATGGGTGGGAGAAAAATTGGATTGAGATATGATTTAACAGTTCCTATAGTAAGGCTTTTTTCAATGAATAAAGACATTATGCTTCCTTTTAAACCCTATTACATTTCAAGAGTATGGAGGTATGACCAGCCAGGAAAAGACAGATATAGAGAGTTCTGGCAGGCTGATGCTGAGATAATTGGTTGCAGAGGTGTTTCTGCTGATGCTGAGATAATTGCTGTAATTGATGATGTGATGAAATCTCTTAATATTAAAAAATACGAGATAAGAATAAGTGACAGAAAGCTGTTTAATGAAATAATTAAAATGCTAGGAATTGATGAATCAAAAACATCTGATATTCTGCGTTCAATAGACAAGCTTGATAAAATAGGTTTTAGCGGTGTTGAAGAAGAACTTATAAAAAAATCATTAAATGATGCTGTTATAAAGAAAATTTTTGCTATTATGCGTGAAGGATTTAATTCTCTTAAAAAACTTGAAAACACAGAAGGATATAAGGAAATTCAGACTTTAATCAAATATCTTAAAAAATATGGTGTTA
>JAQUSD010000032.1 GCA_028715295.1 Candidatus Nanoarchaeia archaeon | reverse complement strand
GCCATACAGTGCACTTAATTGCGTGTTTGATGGATTAGAGAAATATTCACGCTCTCTTTTCCTTTCACTCAACAAAAAGAAGTAATTTTAATCTCTATTTAAATGTTTTGGTTGATAAGCCACATATCATATTAGTTTAAATTAATAAAAAAATATATACTGCTTAAATGAAAGCAAAAATCTTGATATGCTGTGCTGTATTTTCCCTAATCTTTGCCGGGTGTACGACTTCAGGAAGTAGTAATCCAAGTAATTTACAATACAGCAGACAGCTTCTGCTTTGGCCAATAGGATGCAATTCAACACACCTCTGTATAGGTATCTTATTCCCTGATGTTGACAGTGATAATATTTCATACAGCTGTCAAAATCTTACTTATTTAGGACATACAGGAACAGACATTGCAATTACCCAGGAAGATATGGATGCTGGTATTCCGGTATATGCTTCATTGGATGGAGTGGTGCTGTGGGCTTATGATGGAAAGTATGACAGATGTCCAGATGAAAATGAACTAGACTGCCTTGCACCTTTAAGTGAACCTTCTCCTGAAAGTTCAGAAGGATATAGAATATGCACTGAAAAAGGAGATTACTGCAGAAAAGACAGCAATCTTACTGATTGTGCATGGTGCAATATAGGTGGAAATTTTATTGTAATACTGCATGATAATCACTTGGTTTTTGGTACAAAATATGACCATTTAAAAAACGGCTCAATAACTGTAAAGCCAGGAGATGTTGTCAAACAAGGAGATATTATTGCAATGGCGGGGAGTTCAGGAAACTCAGAAGGGCCTCACCTTCATTTTGAGGTTTGGAGTGATTTTTTTACTGCAATAGACCCCTGGAACGGCCCTTGCGGAACCAACAAAGATGTTATTTACTGGATGGATAGGGCAGAGTTAGGGAAACATTTTATTACTGGTTAATTTTAAATCTATTCTTTAATCAAACCCAAGTCTTTTTCTTGCTTTGTCTTCTGTTACGAATTTTCCCTTTCTTATTCTTTCTCTTGCTTTTTCAATCTGCTCAACAGTTTCTTTGCTTAATTCAGGCTGTTTAGCGCAGTTTTTTGCTATGTATACTACTTTTCTTATAACTTCATCATAGCTTTCATTAGCGTGTTCCCTGAACTTATCAAGCTGGTTCTTCGTCTCTTCATGAATCTTTATTGTTGTAGTTTCCATAGTATACTACGGTATACCTATGTATATTTAAAGTATACTGTAATGTAAACCATTAATGTTTGTATATATTTTTTTCCTATGTCCCACTACTGTAATTTCTATTATTTAGAATTAATATCTGCAATAACTCTGTAATCTCCAACTCTTAATTTATAATCGTCTCTTCCCTCTAATCTTTTGAAGAAGTAAAACGGATTTACCTTTGTAGAAACTATTTTATTACATATTCTTTTTTTTATTCCAATAGGTACTTTTTCTAAATATTCTAAAGCGTCTTCATCAAAAATAACAGAATAATCCATAATTGGAAAAACAAAAATTATTTGTTATAAATATTGTTCCTAATTGTCCAATATGTCCAATAATTAGCCAACATTTAATAGTTCCGATAACCAAATGTAGTTGATTTTGTAAAAAAAAGAATAAAATCAGGTAAATACAATAGGTTTAAAAAGTGGTTTTTTCTCTTTATCTGTCATGGAAGGAACTGTTAAGTGGTTTAATAATGTGAAAAACTTCGGTTTTATAACCCCAAGTGACGGAAGCAAAGACATCTTTGTTCACGGAACTGGGTTAAAAGAAGGTGAAAGTATTGCTGAAAACGATAAAGTCACTTTTGAAGTAAAACAGGGAGATAAAGGACCACAGGCAATTAACGTTAAGAAACTTAATTCTTCAGCTTAAACACCTAAAGAACAATAAGTAGACTACGTATTACTTAGTATTTACTCTATAATTTTTGTTTACTTGAGTATTTTTATTATATACTTTAAATTTATCCACATGATGCATAGTTGCCTTTATCATAAGGCCATCCTTCCATCATAGGACACACATTCTGTAATACAACAGGTTCTATAAAAGGCTTCATGAACGCAGGAGTCACTTCAGGCACAAGGGGCATTTGAGTTAAAGAATTGCATGCTTCAATCCCAGTACAGTTTTCTCCTCCTCCCGAAACTCCACAATCCCTGTAATTAAGGCATGTTCTCATCAATCTTGCTCTTTGTTCACAGTCTGCTCTAATAGTATAATAGTTTATGCTTGAACAGTCACAGTTGTATGGGTCTGCAAAACAAACACCAATAGACTGCATCGCACTCCCAATCGCAAAGTTTCTCATACCTTCTTGATACATCCTTACTAAAGGACGAATTATTGGCTCTAAAATATCAACCAGCCAATAAGGGGTAAAATCAGGAAATATCTGTACATCTGGATTTTCAAGTTCTATGCATGCATCTAAATCATAACCATTAAGACAAGCAGATTGTTTCTGTGCTTTGTTTTCACAGAACTCCCGAACGCTTTCTGGGAATTGTGAACAATCACAGCCTGCTCCTGAATTTATACAATCTGTTATCTGTGTGTCATAAGCATGGACCCTTTTTCTTACCAAATGTTTTAGAGGAACTCCATTTACCATGGCTTTGGTAGGATCTGTTGACTGGCATGCTTCACTTTCAAAATTAGCAAGACAGGATTTAGCTCCATTAACTAGTTTTTCACAGTATTCTTTTCCCTCTTCAACATCAGAGCAGTCGCATGTAGAAACATCATTGACACAGTTTTGAACTTTTAGCTGTATTGCCTGTTCCTGTTCAGAAGTTAATTCCTGAGCAATAACTGCAGATATTATCATTATAGAAATTAAAGGAATAACTACTGCCCTTTTCATGGTTTATTATTTGATAATTTATGTATATAAAAATATTCTTTTCATTAATCTACCACTTAATTTCCAGTATGTTTACAGCCACATGTACTTTTATCACATTCATCCAGTGTATTTGGATTTCCATCATCACAATATTCAGAACAAAGCACCCATGTGCCGTTTTCTAACATTACTTGCTCATAAGTGGTACCACCACAGGTAACATATTCAAACGATCCGCCCCAGCAAACAGATGACCCAGCACCACCCCCTAATTATAGTAGTATTACATGTGGCTGTACATAAACCAGCATTAAGACATTGTCAGTATAGAACAGAACTTGGAAAGAATTTTATTGTTAATCAGGAAAGCAATGGATTTATACATTTGTTTTCAATGCAGTATTCTATATAACTCAGCATTTCATTTTTTAGATTATCAGAATATCCTGCCCAGCTTTTTTCACCTATAAAATGTTGTTGGAACTCCTCTTATTTGGACTTCATAAACTGAGGCAACATATCTGAATAATTCAGCGTTTTCAGGATTGCTCCATGTTTCATATCTTTTGATTTCTATTTTATCAGGATATGTTTGTTCAAGCTGTTCTAAAAAGGGTTTTTGGTTTGCACAGTGAGAGCATCCTTCTCCATAGAAGAAATAGATTACTAATTTGTTTTTCTCACCCATTAACTCAGGGTATTCCAATATAATATTGCCTGTAATTTCATCTATGTCATCTGTTTTAGAGTTATTTAGCATTATAAAACCTACAGCAATAAATCCCAATATTATGCTAATGAGTAAGATACGTTTTTTTAACATTTTGATACAACAGGTTATTTAATTAATGTATTTAAAGATTTTCTTTGTTTATATTAAACATTACTTAACTTATTTTTATTTAATGTAAACTTTAGTTATATTCATAAATAACTAACAGAAATTTATTTGGCTTCAAAGGGAGTAAAATTATGAAAAAAGGGCAATAACACATGTTATCACTGTGGGAGAAAAGTATATCCCGGAACAGGTACATATCACATGGGTAGATTGGTTCATGAAAAATGTAAATATATTGAAAGAATAAAATCATTAAGAAAAAAATTTTGATAATTTCTATTACTTTTTTCCTTCAATCCCCCCTTTTAGTCTTAACCTTACTTCATTTAGGTATTACCTAATATATTGTGGATATCACTTAAACTAAAGTAAATTTTAAGTCCAGCACATCTTCAATTTTTCTTATGCAATTAATTATTCTACTTGATTCACCTGATAATTCCAATGAATCTGGGTGAGTTATTTCTTTCATAACTAGATTTGATAAATGCTCTGCTAAAGTTATATAGTCACAGTTTCCATTTCTTAATTCACCACATACAAAGTCTATTTCATCAAATAAATAGTCTGGTGCGTGGGTTTGGTTCTTACAGATTTCTTTATCCAATTCATCTTTTTTAATAAAATATGCTTCCCATGTATATAATATATTATATCCTAATTGAACAATGTCGTTAATTTTTTCAAAATCAGGATTTTTAATAAATAATGATAAATCTGTATGAAAACCAATTAAATTAAAAATATTCTCTTTATTTAGTGGAATTTTGCTAACTTCTTTTACAATTTTTAAAGCATCAAGCCAATCTGCTTTGATGAAATAAGAATAACAATCTTGCACAGCTTCATTTGATAATTCATTGCCCGTTAAATTTTTTATCTCTTGTAGATATTCATCAATATAAAAATCCTTTTTACCTAACACGCTAGCAATTTCTTTAAGGTAATCATTTTTTATATATTTTATAGCTTTGATATGGTCGCCATTGTCAATCATAGTGCCTATGGGAGAAAAAAATGCTTTTTGAATGCTAGTTATGTCTTTTTCTTCTAGATTGTATTGAGATAAGTTTGTTCCTGTTGTTTTTAAAAATTCAATTAATTTAATTGTCATTTGGTTTAGTGAGTTTTTTCTAGAATTTTCATAAATTTCATCATCATAAATATTATTTACTGTGGCTAATAGGGAGTTGATTATTCTTTCTCCAACAATATTAAATGCCCCTGCAAGATTTTCTGTTTCTTTAAGATTTAATTTGCCTTTAAGTGATTTGTATGATTGAGTAAAAATATGTGCATCAAAAGACTCAAAGGAGTGTCCGACACCATCTTCCCAATTAATAAGCTCCTGCAATAGAGTTGAAATTGAGTGGAATAAAGCCTCTTTTCCAGTTACTTCAGCTTTTCTTTCATTAATTGGTAAAATATTTCCTTTGTTATCCACAACTGCATCCTTATATATGTGCTGACATGACCCCTTTTCTCCAATAATAAACTTTTCAGGTGATTTAAAGTAAGCTCTTGCCCATGGCAATGAACAAATTAAGTACGAATCAATATCAAAAGCCATCCCAATTTCATTTTCTTCGTTTTCATATGTTTTAATTAAAACACAGTCTCTTTCTTCATACTCTTGCATAGGTACCGGACCACTGAGAGAAGATTCTTTTTTTTCAACTTTTATTTTTTTTCTTCTTATATTGTATTTTTCAATTGCTTTTTCTCCAGCAGCCTTTAAAATAATGTCTTCAACAGAAAGTTCTTCAAACATGTTATTTATCAGTTGTTTAGAATGAAGATCTAAAACGTTACATACAATATTCATTGCATTTTCATAAGCCTCAATTCTTTTTTTGAGGCCATTTGTTTCTGACTCAACTGAATTCTCCAATTCTGAGTCCAAGGTATTAATATTCTTTCTAATTATTTCATAAAGTTCATAAGCCCTGTCCCATGACCCTTTATCTTCAAGTAATTTGTTCAGATATTCGTCCTTTAACATTTATTTTACCTCTTTTGAGTAGTTTTGTGATATTTAAGTGGTTTATAAGCGTTTCGGTAAGTCACAGAATACAGGCAATAAGGCATAACCTAAACTAGTCTTAATTTTAATCTGTTTAGGTATTACCAAAAATGAGAGAAGGGCTTTGAACTTATTCTTCTAAGCCCCAGGTGGGAATTGAACCCACAACCTCCGGTTTACAAGACCGGCGCTCTACCATTGAGCTACTGGAGCAATATTCTTTTTACAGTTGCTTTTGT
>JAQUSD010000031.1 GCA_028715295.1 Candidatus Nanoarchaeia archaeon | reverse complement strand
AAACCTGTTATATTGAGCAAAGCAGAAAACACAGAAAAGCTTTTCAATGATGGAGAAGCAGGTTATTTTGTAGAACCGAATGATATTAATGCCTTAACTAATGCCATGCTTAAGATATCAAAAGATAAAATAAGGTATAAAAAAATGTCTTCAAATGCAAGAAAGCTTGTGGAAGAAAAATATAACTGGAATGAAATTGTTAAAAAATCAATAAGTGGTTTAATATGAAAATAGCTATTTGTGTTGGAACGCGTCCTGAAATAATAAAGATGTCCCCAGTGATAAGAGCGTTGATTAAGAAAAATGTGGATTTTATCATAATCGATTCAGGACAGCATTATTCAGAGAATATGAGCAGAATATTTTTTGAACAGCTTAACCTTCCTAAACCAGATTATAACCTTGAAGTGGGCTCAGGAAGACATGGCGAGATTACTGCTGAAATAATCAAAAATGTGGAAAAAGTTCTGATTAATGAAAAACCTGATGTTGTTCTTGTGCAGGGGGATACAAATACTGTTCTTGGCTGTGCAATTTCTGCTTCTAAATTAAACATAAAAATAGGACATGTTGAAGCAGGTTTAAGAAGCAGGGATATGACTATGCCTGAAGAAAAGAATAGGATAATTGTTGACCATATATCGGATTTTCTTTTTGCACCTACTGAAGAAGCAAAAAATAACCTTATCAAAGAAAATATCTGTGAAGAAAAAATATTTGTGGTTGGCAATACAATTGTTGATGCAACTACTGAAAATGCGGAGCTTGTAGACAACTCTATCCTTGATAAATACGGGCTTGAAAAAAAGAATTATCCTTTAGCAACAGTACACAGACAGGAAAATGTTGATAACATGGAAAAGCTAGGCAATATTGTTGATTCATTGGTTAATTTGTCTGAAAAACACAAAATAATTTTTCCTGTTCACCCAAGAACAAAAAAGAGATTAGAGGAGTTCGGACTTCTTGATAAATTAAAAAATAACAGAAACATTGTACTTACCGAACCTTTTGGTTACAAAGAGTTTCTTTCACTTGAAAAAAATGCCTGTCTTACAATTACAGATTCTGGTGGGGTTCAGGAAGAAGCATGTATCCTTGGAGTTCCTTGTGTAACAATAAGGGAAAACACAGAACGTCCTGAAACAATTGAAGTTGGTGCTAATGTCCTTGCTGGAACTGATGTCAAAACAACAATTGAATATGCTGAATCTATGATTGGTAAAAAACCTGGCTGGGAAAATCCATTCGGGGATGGAAAATCAGGAGAAAGGATAGTTGAAATTATTCTTAAAAATAAGAACTTATAAGAGAAATAAAATAAATATAATTTCTCGGTAGTGAAAGCAGCGCATTTGCTGATGCATATTTAAACTTAAGTCCTTTTCTGAAAGGTTTTACAAATGCAAATATAAGGTAGGCTAAAAGCATTAAAAAACCCAAAGTCCAGTTAAAAACAAAAATAAGAGGTAGTGAAAACAAACCCATTCCTCTTACTAAGGGAAATTTTTCTGGGTATTTTTCATAGTAATTTTTCATATTTTTTCCAAACCACCATTCTCTTTTGAAAAGCTCTTTTAGATTTTTAGGCTCTCCTTTATGGTATTGAACAGATGATGGCTGATAAACAATGACAAACCCTTCCTGTTTTGTTCTTGTTCCTAAATCAACATCTTCAGCAGCCTCAAGGTGATTATCAAATCCTTTTGTTTTTTCAAGAACTTCTCTTTTGAAAACCCATGCTGAAAAAGGTTTGTAATTTTCTTTTTTCATCCTCATGCTGAAAATCTCATTGTTCATTCTGGATATGAATGTTTCAGGCTTGTAAACCTGCCTTCTGTCAATAACTGCATCAGCCCCTTTTTCAAAAGATTCAGCAATGTGTTTAAGCCAGTCCTTGTCAAATACAGAATCACTTTCAATAAAAGCGACGATATCTCCTTTTGATTTAATCCAGCCGAGATTTCTTGCTAAAGAACGCCCTCTTCCAGCTGTTATTAACCTGATTTTTTTATATGACTTAACAATTTCCTGTGTTTTATCTCTTGAACTGCTGTCCACAACAATTATTTCATGGAATTTCCTTGTCTGATTTAAAAGAGATTCTATACACTCTCCAATATCTTTTTCATTGTTGTAAGTGGGTATTACTGCTGAGATTTTCATCTTTCTTACTATTTTATTGTTCCGAAGTTTTTATTAAACTATACAATTTCAAAATTCCCATGGATTTAAAGCAGAAAATAAGAGATAAAAGTGCATTAATTGGAGTTTTGGGGCTGGGTTATGTAGGTTTTCCACTTTCATGCGTTATTGCTGATTCTGGTTTTAAAGTTTCTGGAATTGATATTAACAAGGAAAACACGGAAAGGATAAACAAGGGCGTTTCAATTATTGATGAAAAAAATCTTCCAGAGATTGCAAAAAAAGTGGTTGAAAATGGGAATCTTGTGGCTGGAACGGATTATTCTGTTCTTAACAGATGCGACATTATAATTATTTGCGTTCAGACACCGTTATCTGAAGGACATATACCGCTCTATGAGTTTCTTAAAAGCGCTTGTGAAAGTGTAAGTTCAGCTATTGGAGAGAACGCGCTTGTTATAATTGAATCAACCATTGCTCCCGGAACAACAGACAATATAATAAAACCAATACTTGACAAGTCTAAAAAAATTTACTTTCTTGCGCATAGTCCTGAAAGAGTTCTGCCGGGAAATCTTATTCATGAACTTATAAATAATGACAGAATCATTGGCGGGGTTGATGTAGAAAGTACAGAGCTTGCAAAAGAGTTCTATTCTACTTTTGTAAAAGGACATGTAATTTCAACATCTGCAAAAGTTGCTGAAATGACAAAGGTTGCTGAGAATACATATAGGGATGTTAATATTGCATATGCAAATGAACTTGCTCTTGTTTGTGAAGAACTTGGTATAAATGTTTACGAAGTTATAAAATATGCAAACATGCACCCTAGAGTCAATATACTCTCCCCCGGATGTGGGGTTGGCGGGCATTGTATCCCAAAAGACCCCTGGCTTCTTGCTTCATCTTCTAAAAGAGACATAAGGCTTGTTGAAGAGGCGAGACGGCTTAATGAATTTATGATAAAGAGAATGTTTCATCTTATGAAAACTGCTGAACACAGAAAAAAAATTGACGTTGGTAAGGTTGCTATTTTTGGGCTTACTTATAAAGGAGACATAAAAGATACAAGACAGGCTTCTGGGATTAAACTTAAAAACGAACTTATTGAAAATGGCATAAAAGAAATATGTACATATGACCCTTATATTGAGTCTGACAGTTTTAATCATTCCCTTGAAAATGCCGATGTTCTATTTATATGCACTGAACATAAAGAATTCAATAAATGGGATTCAAATAAACTTAATGAGATAAAAAATCTTATGAGAAATCCAATAATAATAGACGGCAGAAATGTCGTTGATAAAAAACTTGCTGAAGAAGCTGGATTTTTATATATGGGTATTGGAAACATATAATGTTAAAATGAAAGTACTACTAAATTACAGTGATTTTCCTCCTGTAATAAACGGGGGAAGCATCAGGGCTGAACACCTGTGTAGATTTCTTGTAAAGAACAATGTAGTTCCATATTTAGTCACTTCTCACCTTAAGGTAGGGAAAGGAACTATGCTGAGCAATAGAAAAGAGGTTGATGGCGTTAATGTAAGCAGGATTAAAACTTTTGGCTCCAAAATAGGACTTCCTCCGGGTTATGGAGGGATACCTTTTTTCACTCTGAAAAACATACAAACAGCGAAAAAAGAAAAGGTTGACATAATGCATTTTTCAACCCCTTCTGAAATATGCTGGCTCGCAGGGTATTATACTAGAAAATTTGTAAAAAAACCGTGCGTATTTGAAATGAGAGACCCATGGCTTAGGCAGGATGATAAAGGGATTAAAAAAGGTGTTTCAAGAAAAAGTCTTCTGGGAAAACTTAGTTATAAAATAGAGGATGAAATATGCAGAAACGCTGAGGCTATTGTTGTCACAAATCCTTCAATAAAAGAAGAGCTGCTTAAGCTCCATAAATTTGATGGTGGAAAAGTTAATGTTGTTTATAACGGGGCGGGTTATGCTTCTAATAAATCCATTATTGAAGGTGAAAAATTCATAATAACTTATTTCGGAATGATTTACGGGAGCCGAGTTCTTGAAGAACTTATAAATGTATGCTCAAGACTAAACAAAGAAAAACATAATGTATGCCTGCAGTTCATAGGAGACGGGCCTGCAAGAGATGAAATAAAATCCTATGTGGAATCTATTGGACTTAAAGAAAAAACAAGATTTGTATCCACAGTGAAGGAAGAGGAACTTGAGAAAATATGCAGAAACACGAGCCTTTTTTATGTTGGGCTCCAGGATACACCTTCATTAAAATATGCGCTGCCTTCAAAAATATTTGATGCCATGGGATTCGGAAAGCCTGTCATAGCAACAGGAGCTGAAAATGGTGAACTTCATCAGTTTGTTAAAAATAACAAAATAGGCGATTTCTGTAAAAATGAAGATGAAATTTATGAATCTATCCTTGGTTATTACAACAACAAAAAGAAAATAAAAACAACAGGGGAACACTGCCTTAAACTTGCAAAAACAACTTTTAGCAGAGAATCACAAAATAAAAAAATACTTGAATTATATGGTGAAATTGCATGAATGAAGTAAAATTTTTTGATGATTATTACACAAAAGGATACGATGCCTGGGATGTTTTGGGAAATGAGATAAGAAAAGACAAATTTATGAAAAGAATTGAGATTATCAGAGGATTACTAAACAAAATAAACTGTTCTGACAAAAAAGTTCTGGATGTGGGTGGGGGAAACGGTTTTTTTGCCAAAAATCTAAAATGTAAAAATATTTACTGTGCCGATATTTCCACTAACGCCCTTATTTCTGGGAAAAATAATTATTCAGGAGGCGTAACTGCGACTGCTATAAAACTGCCGTTTAAAGATGAAACTTTTGATGTTGTTATGTGTGTTGAAACTCTTTATTATAATGACCATGAAAAAATGATGTCTGAAATGGCCAGGGTAACTAAAAAAGAGGGGTATCTCATAATCTGCCTTGGAAATAAGAATTGCATAAAAAGAAAAATTTACAGGTTACTTGGGTATAATGTTGATGACGGCAATATCTACTCAAAGAACAATCTCAAATGGTATGAAAAACGTCTGAGCGTTAAGGAACTAAAAAATCTAATAACAAAATATAATTATGAAATAAAAATGCTCAGGGGGGTTTTGTTTTTTATACCATTGATTTCCAAAAATACATTTTTAAGACAAAAGATTCTTTTCCCCTTGGGTGACATACTCAAAAATTATGCGAACCAGAACATTTATCTGGCTGTGAAAAAATGAAAATAGGATTATTAAAAAGCAAAAGCCTGTATTATAAAAGTCTAAAACAGCTTGCTGAAATAGAGGGTTTTGAATTTGACGAGGTTTCCAAATCCAAAGCAGAGAATTATGATTTGATTTTTTCTGTAGCTGAACCCTGCGGTAAAATGTGCGTTTGTTTTTCTGAATTAAAAGGGAAAGAAATTTTTAGACATAAAAATAATGTTGTTGCAACATCGGAAAATAACGTTGTTTATTTTGAAGTTGATATTCTAAAAGACTTTGATAACGCGTTTAATCTTAGAAATCTTTTCCGTTATGATTCAGTTTATCTTGATTATATGAGAAAATATTTTGTCGATGCTGTTGATTATCTTGCTAAAAATAATAATGCTGTGATTTTAACTAAATGGTATTTTCCTGTTGCAAAGAAGGCCTGTGCTGTAATCACACATGATATTGATGATCTGGATGCGTATAAAAACTTATTTTCAAAATTAAGTCCTGAATTTATAAATTCTCTTCCTTTTTTTATGAAAAGGGTGCTTTCTTCATATATGTGGAGAAGGTATGGTAAAAAAAGATATGCCTATTTTCCTTTGATGCTTTCGTTCGACAGGCTTTATGGTTTTAAACCCACAATTTTCTTAAGAAGCAAATCTTTCCAAAAAGAAGAAAATGGTGACCTACCACCCAATGGTAGCGGAAGG
>JAQUSD010000030.1 GCA_028715295.1 Candidatus Nanoarchaeia archaeon | reverse complement strand
ATCTTAATTACCTCATCTTATCTTAACTTCCGAAAGCTTCGCATTCAGAAGGTTGTCAGCCATTATTCTTGATTAAATTCTGATTGCTTTTTTAAACTTAACTATTAGTGCATTTTTTATATTTTAACGTTTTAAATTAAATTTGTGGAAGGAAAGTATATTGTTATTTCAGGGCCTTTGGGCAGCGGAAAAACAACTATCTTAAATATGCTTTGTGCAAAAAACATGGAGTGGAACAGAATAAATGAAACAGTAATACCTGCTGAAAAAGAATATCTTTCAGATTCTTTCAAGAGGCAGATATGGTTTTATCTGAACTATAAGGAAAAAGATGAAAATTTGATAAAAAGCAACACACTAAATTTTTCTGATTCATGTGTATTCAGTGGTGTGCTTTATTTCAAAGCTGCATTTAAAACAGGAAAAATATCTCTTGCTGATTATGACATGCTTAAACGGCTTTTTAACAGTTATTCCTGGAAACAGCCGGATTTGGAGATTGTAATTGGAGCTTCAACTGAAGAACTCCTGAAACGCATAGGAAAAAGGCAGAGAAGTTCAAAAGAAATGCTGAACGAAAATGAAAGAGACTTTGTAGATGTTGTGAATCAGCTCTTTACCGATTATGCAATGAATAATGAAGGTTTAAGAAACGTTGTTTTTATTGATACAACAAATTTAACTCCTGAGCAGGTTGTTTCTGAAGTTGAGAGAATAATCAATGAAAGATTACATTAAATCCGTCTTTATTTATTTCAAGAACTGCGTATCTGTTCATTTTTGCATCTCCTGGGTTTATTACTGTGGTTTTTCCTATTTTTTCCTGTCCTCTTGATTCATGCATATGTCCGCATATATGGAAATTTGGCTGGTATTTTTTTATGGCTTCAAGGATATGTTTATTCCCGATTTGTTCTCCTTTTAAAGGCCCTTCATTTTTCACCATATCAAACTTTCCGTAAGGAACATCATGCGTTAGAAATATTATTGTTTTTTCTGAATCCATATATCTAAACAATCTGTTTAAACGCTTTCTAAACTTAGATATTTCTTTTTTATCATTTCTTTGTCTCACACTCATATAACCTGATAAACCTAATATTTGGATATCCTCAAAAAAAGCCTGCGATGTTTTTAAGAGTTTTAGATTCTCTCTCTTTTTAACTTCATCTTCCATTGATTTGTATTCATACCATTTTAGTCTTTTTATTGTATTTCTGTTTATGTCTCCATTTCCATAAACAAGAAAAACTTTTTTTCCAAGAGAATTGAGCCAGTCAAGAACCTTAACCATGCTTTCAAATCTCTGCTTTGAAAGTCTTATGTATTCTTCTTGAGGTATAATTTCATGGAGTTCAGCACCCTCTACAAATTTTTCCCAGTTGTCGAAAATATATTCTCTATACCCTGTTGTATTTGATAAATCCCCTGCACATATTACAAAATCATAATCCTCTGTTTTTATGTCAGGTATAACTCCATGCAAGTCACTGATAAGCAGTATTTTCATGTTATTAATTAATAGCTTAAAAAATAATAAATTATCCATTGTTTTTATTTATGAGTTCAAATAATCCAAGAGCTTTTGAGTTTGTTTTTCCTTTAACCGTATTTAACGCTTCTTCAAGAATATTTGTCTTTCTTTGCCTGATTAAATTTTCTCTTATCACTTCCACATTTAGTTCTTTAACAACACCTTTATTAGAGCAGTTATATACTTCCTGAATTTCTTTTATTTTTGAAGTATACCTCTGTTTTCTTTCTTCAAGCTGGAAAATAAGTTCATTATACATTTCACTAAAATCATTGAGATTTGGGTCGTCAGCTCTGGTTTTATATAACTCCATTAAATCACTTTCAGCTGCACCTATTTTGATATCCATAAGCCTTATTTTTGCCCGCAGTTTAAGAACTGCACTGAAATATTCTTTCTCGCTGTTTTCCATAACGCAAAAATTAGATATTGTGGGGTATTTAAACTTAACTGTTTTCGGTTTTTCTTTTGTATATTTTTTTCAGCTTTTCAGCTATATAATCAACTTTTTTTTCAGGATATTTTACGCTAAGGATTCCTTCAAGGTTTTCAGAAGCATATTCAACACCAACTATTGCAAGAATTGCGGAAATTTCATCTTTGAAGTGCATAACAATTTTTGTTTCCTTTACTCCGCACTTGAATACGGGATATTCACTCTTGTCTTTCCTATAATACATCATCATTCTGCCGTATATTTTATACTCATCAGGATGAAGATTGCCTTTGAAGAATAAACTAAGTATCACGCTGCTGCAGTTTTGCTCTATTTGGTATTTTGAGAGCTTTTTTAAAGGGCCAGGATCTTCTTCTGTTTCCATATTTGTTTTTACAGCTCTTTGCTATTAATCCTTTAATTAAGTTCCTTGAGTTTTTAAAGGTTTATGTTTTAGAAACTAATCTTATTTTTTAGAATGACGCTTTTTCTCATTATTTACCCAGTCTGCTATTTGCACTAACTGGCTTTTTAATTTATCATAAGGTTCACCTGCAAGAACATAAAACATAGCCCGCATATCCCCATTTTGAAGCATGTTTCTGATTTCCTGTGCATTTAATCTTTGTTGTGTTTTTGAGTCCACGCCCTTTATTTCATTTTTTATAGGTTCTATATCTCCTGAATAACATGCATTGGCAAATTTTTGCAACATTTCTCCATAAATATCTTTATTAACAGTTCCACCCCTCATAGAGTAATATAATTCATATAGTAAATTAAAATAGTCCATGTCAATGTAATACCCTGCAAGGTGCTCTTTTCTTTTGTCTTCACTTTTGATTAGTTCATGAAGCTTTGGAGCATTTTTATTAAAGGATTTAAAGTTTTTTTCAGCATGTTTTTCAATTCTGTCTTTTATAAACTTGTAAACTTTTTCATAACTGTATAAATCTATATTTTTAGTTCCAAATGTTAATGAGACTTTTTTATCCTGAGCCATTATTTTATCTAATAATATTAATAAATATAAATGTTTTTTTTAATAAAACAATACGCCCCCGCGTTTCGACAAAGAATAAGTCAGTAGTGTCTTTTTTCTTTTAAATAATACCTATTGTAATTTTAGACAGTTGTTGTATTTATATTTTATTGTAATTTATTAATCAGTATTCAAATAAGGTCTTACCTTTTTAATGAAATCTTTGATTAAAACAAACATAGGGATATTGTCATCTTCTTTTCTTTCCTGTCCGTCTTTAACAGGAACTTCTTTGAATCCGAATTTCTCATAAAACTTTCTCGCTTCAGGGTATGAATCTACTGTCAGAAAGACACATCCGGAATCTTGGTTGTCAATCGCGATAAGTGCTGAATATGCTAACATTAAAGGACCTACTCCATATATTTTTGCTCCTTTCCTTTTTTGGTATTTTTCAGAAGATCCCATTCTACACACCTTTGATGCCGGAAGTGTAGAATAAGGTTTTTTATGTTCTTTGCACCATTCTGCAACTTCTTCAGGAACTTTGTAGTCTTTGCCATTCTTATTTTTTTCATAGATTTGCAGGCTGTCATTTGCTAAACTAACATAGCCGATAAGTTCATCACCATAGAAGAAAAGATGTGTTTTTGAAAGACCTATATTCTGGTCAGATAATGCTTTTTCTCTTAAATAGATATTAAGTTCCTCTTCCCAGTCTTTACTGCCACAACTGAAGTTTTTTAGTAAAGTTTTATGTCCATCAGCCAAATAGAATTTTTTAACATATTTTAATGGAATGGCTGTCATTTTGAATCTTATATATTTTTCAATAATTTAGAGAAATTTAGCAGTTCTTTTTTTGTTTTCTCAGAACTTAGCTCACGCTTTATATTCCTAACAAATTTCTCCGCATCTTTTACATATAAAGGCGGTGTTGGTGAAATTGGTTTTATTTTTCTGACGTTTTTCATTTTACTCACTTTTTTGTTTTGATTGATACTTTTAAAGGTTTCTAAAGCCATAAGAACCACAATAAATGACTTTATTGTTGTAGATATATGGTATTTCTAAGTTTTTAAATATATGGTCTTCAAACCCTGATTTCGGATAAAAGCTTAAGCAATGGCAAAATAGCAGCACCTGATAGTGCATTAACAAAGTATTCTACAACGATAATTTTGGATATGTCCGACACCCTTTGAGTATCTTCTGCTTCTAAAGCTTTGCCTAAATCCTGAAAATCCTGTATAAATCCAAAATCAGGCAAGTCGTTGATTAATGTTACTGTTGTTAATATAATTCCGATTAAAGCACCCGGCAATATCAATTCCTTAACCATCTTGAAATAAAAGAAACTAAAAACATAAAAACAGTTTCTATTTCCCTTCTTTCTCAACAAGCTCATAAAGGAATTTAACCAAGTCCTCATATTTCTCGAACTTCGGAATTGTGAACTTTTTCTCTCCGACATAGATTGACTCATACTCCTTAGGTTCAGGCTGAGGCTCAATCATACATTTCCGCCTTCTCTCATTCGCAACAGTTCGGTAGTCATATTCCTTCCACAAGTCCGTATGAGGTCTTTCCATCCTTCTTTTTCCTTCATTTTTATAGTGCATTGTCATTTTACATCAGTTCTTTATAGTCCTCAACATCAGCAGGATAGGTATAACCTAATTTCAGCAAACATCAGTCTATACATTAATAACAATGAGTTATAACAAATACCATGGACATCATCTTAAAGACAGGATTCTGGAAGCAGTAAGGTTATATCCGGAAGGGGCAACTCCAAAATTCATCTCTAACACCCTTAAACTCAATCATTCCACAGTAAGAGCATATATGAGAGATATGTTTAGGAGAGGGATATTGAAGCAGAATTACAAATATGGCTTCTATAGTGTTATAAAAACCATACACGGTATAACTAACTATAATATACATAATATATACTTAACATACACATTTACAGACATCAACTTAACAACTTCACATAAAAAGATAAGATTTGATAATATTAAATTAAAACTCTATTTTGGAAAGAAAAGTAAGAAAGCAACCTGTTCAGTAAGTTCTGATAAACCCTTATCATTGAGAGAGTTCCTTATGGCTAAATATGTTTTTGAGAGTGAAGTTAAAAAAGAACTGAATATTGATTATCTTCCTGAACTATATGTAAAATCAGTGGAAATTAATGAAGATTTCAGAGGTGTGAGAATGGAAGGAATAAATGCTGTTACTTGGACTAATTTTATAGGTATGCTTGAGAAGGTGTATAATAAGAAGGAAAAAGTAAGGAAGGAGTATAAGGTTTCAGTACCTATGAAAGCAGATGTTCTTGTCAGTGTATTGAGGAACAATGTTGATGTTTATCCTTTGATTATGAGAGTTGATAATATAGAGAAGGATGTTAAGGGGATTAAGGAGATTATGAGGAGAAAATAATTGTTATAAATAGGTGATATGATAAAGTTTTTAATTTTATTAGTTATTAAATCTTTTATGACAGAGGTCTTAGAACCTATTGAAGCAAAATTACAAAAGTTAGCTAACGAAAATGGTGTGGTAATATTATCCTTTGTTGCACCTTATAGAAGTGTTAAAATTTCACCTTCTAAAGAGAGAAAAGCGAGTATTGGTTTAGAAGAAGAATTCAGAGTTGAAGAATTCATAACTGAATATAAAAATCGTAATTTAAAGACCAAAAATCTTTATCTTTTAATAAATAGTATGGGTGGTGGTGTAAGTTCATCATATAAAATAGCAAAAGTATTAAGAAAAACATTCGAAAATGTGACAGTATTTGTTCCTCATATTTCTGCTAGTGGTGGAACATTGATAGCATTAATTGGTAATAAGATAATAATGGGGGACATGAGTGAATTGAGTCCAATTGACATACAAATACCTTATGATAACAGTACAGAAAACATATCTACTGCTACAGCATTAAAGTCAATTGATAGATTAAATAGTATCTTTTCAAAAGAATATGAATATGATATGTCTTATCCCTTTAGAGCAATGGCAGATAAGGTAGACTGTGTATTAGTAGAACACTGGAAAGGAGCATGTGATACTATGGAAAGATATATTAAAGATTTATTATCTCGTAGTTTAGCTAAGGATAAACAAGAAGATATAAAACAAATTTCTGAAAAATTAATATTTGGGTTTCCAGAACACGATTTTGTAATAG
>JAQUSD010000011.1 GCA_028715295.1 Candidatus Nanoarchaeia archaeon | reverse complement strand
TTCCGCATTCGCAGGTCGTGGTTCTAGACAAGAGCGGAATACAAATCCTTCGACAACTTATGGTATTGCTCCAATCTGGATTGCTTCAGCCGGAAGAATGGCTGAAGGTAGTGTAGCAGCAGTACTCACAGCGGTGGCTGTGGTTGGTTTGATAGGTTTAGCCTTGAAAGGCCAAGCACAAGTTGCCAAAGTAAGTGCAGGTTCTAGGGGTGTGTTCAACTTCGGAAACTTATTTAGCAACAGAACCGGTGAGTCTAGGAGTGCATTTAGAAGAGACGCCTTAACAGGTGCTCAAGGTTTCGGGTCCTTACCTTATAATAGGCCCGGAACTGCTAATGCATCAGCTGGAACTCAAACTGCTAATGCAACTGCCAATGTAATAAACATCGGCAGACAGATTGGTTTGGGCAATGCTGGAAATCAAGCCAGAACACAAGAACTTTCTGCAACCATAGCATTAGAACCTCAGAGACATTCCTTTGGAAATGTCAGAAGAGGTGTTTTTGTGCCTGAAATTTGAGATTTTTAAATAATTTTTTTGCTTTAAGGCATAAACCTTCTCCAATTACAAGACACATACCCCCTCTTATGCTATTTGTTTCAACTCTTGGCAAATCCTTATAATTTGACACGTCGATTGTTGCGGTTGGGTCTCCATTTATCTCAATTGGCAGGTTTTTTATTAAGTAAATAATTTCTTCTTTAGAAGGATGGTATTGAAGTCTTGATATTCTTGTGTGGTAATCTTCAACTTCAGTTATATACCTATTTATTTCATTTTCATCAGGGTCATAAACCTCATAACCCATTTCTTTTCTTATATAATCTGCAATTAAAATTGAAACAGCTGATGCTGTTCCTCCTGATGCTCTTATAGGGCCTGCATAATAGCATGAAACATATTTTTTATTATCTTTTCTTTCTCTTATCTTTAATTCAACAAATCCTTCAAGAGGTGCTGATACAATACCTAATGTGATATATGCTAATCCTACTCTTACAGCTATTTCCATTGCTTTTTGTTCAGATTCAAAATCACAGAACTTTTTTTTTGCAACTTCTTCAGAGATTTTAAATGCAACTCTCCAGTCCCCAGTACCATATTCATTTTCCAAATCCTTAACTCTGTCAGGTATCCCTTTCCCAACAATATCTGGAGCCATGCTTCCTACAAGCCCTTCAACCCTTTCACCTACATTTTTAACAAGAGGGATATCAACTGTTCTTTGAGGATCATATCCTTTAAATCTGGCTTTCTGGGCCATATCAAAGCATTCTTTTGCTTCGTTTGTTATTTTTTCAATATATTCTTCAGGATTCATGTTAAAACTCCATTAATTTTAATTCTCCGGTTTTTAAGTTTACAAGGGGTATCTTGCCTGGTTCTGGATGATGTCCTACTTTTTCCTGAAAGCTTGTTCTTCCTTGAAAACATGATGATGAAAGAACAACAGCCCCCTTATATTTGTCAATTCTTGCTTTATGGATGTGTCCTGTTGCAAAAATATCAGGTATGTTTTCAATAATAAGTTCGTCACTTCCAGGAGTAAAAAGAGTTGAGCCGTGTGTTGGTGCAAGATGTCTTTTATCAAGAAGAAACTTAAGTAGATATTCTATCTTTTCATAGCCATATTTTCTTAAAAAAGGAACTTCTGCTATATAATGGTCAAATGAATAACCATGATAAATAAGCACATTAGAGCCTGGGTAATCATCTTTTTTATGTAAATTTACAAAACAGGGGTTTGAGAGTATATTTATTTTTTTAGACATTTTATAAATAGGTTCGGCAAAATCCTTATATAAAGGAGGCTGTGGTTCTGCCATCCTTACTGCATCATGGTTTCCTGGCGAAACAATTAATTCAATTGTTTCAGGTATATTTTCAAAATATTCAGCAAATTTAGCGTATTGTTTGTATACATCTGGTATATTAAGTTCCTTTTCCTGTCCAGGATATATTCCTATTCCATCAATTAAATCGCCTGGAATTACTAAATATTTAACTTTGGATGCTAATTCCATTTGTTTTTCATTTCCTTTCTTTAAATTAAGCCAGTCTATAAACTTCAAAAGTTTTTTTTCAAGAAACATATTTGAACCAATATGTATATCTGATGCGAAAGCAACAACAACATCTTCTTTAGATGAACTTCGCTCTTTTTCAGGAAATTCAGGAAAAAATATTTTATTACCATAAAAAAACCTGCCACTTTTCTTTCCACTTATTGCAATAACCTCATCAAGAACAATTAAAGAGGTTTTAACAAAGTCTTCGGAAGAGGGGGTAATTAAAATATTAATGGTGTCAGTCATATCCTCAAGTTCTATTATAAAATTACCTGATTTTGTTGTGTTGCAGTGTTTTACAAGTCCTATTACACTTACAGGATTATCTCCTACTTTATTTATATTAATAATGTCCTTTATATCTCCTCTTAAAAGAAGCATATTTTTAATTTTTTCAAATCTTGAAGAATAATGAGAAATAAAGCTTGAAATTGACTTTTTTTTATTAATAATAGTGTGATTTTTAATAATTTCAATATTTGTTTCAATATCTCCTCTAAAATCCTTTTTTGGAGCTATGATTTTAGGTTTTAATTCAATTTTAGAAGAAAATTCAGTTGTTTTTTTAAAAGATGATTCTTCTAAAATAGTATTTATATCAGGAAATCCCGCAACACTTTCCAATTTAGGTGTAAATTCATTTTTAAAAGATTCAATAATATCATTGTCTATTACAAACATTTCTCCTTCTTTATTATTATATTTTTTAAGAAGATAATCATAAAGTTCATCATAATTTATATTTTCCATTGATAAATCTGATGATATAAGGTATCCTTTTTCAGAAAATTTGTCTAATAACCCTTCTTTTAACATTTAAACCACTAAATCTTCTTTAATAATACCCATTATTTTATCAACTGAAGCTTGCGGGACTGCAAGAGAAATTTCTTTCTTTCTACCCCCTCTACCCATACTTATAACCTTTGCATTTATTAAACCAAGAGTGTCAAGTTCTGTTATTAAATCTGAAATACGCCTTTGTGTAAGCTGTCTTTCGCCCATTAATGTACATTTTCCTATATATACATTAAAAATATCTCCTGTATAAATAGGGTTTTTCCTGTTTTTACAGGTTTCAATTATAGAATATAAAACTACTTTAGATTGGGTAGGCTGTGATTTTATTACTTCAATAACTCTGTCATGTTCTATTTTTTCATCAGCCATATCCACATGTCTTTCCTCAACTTTACTACATCCCTGTCTTTCAGCTATTTCACCTGCAACTCTTAATAAATCTAAAGCTCTTCTTGCATCCCCATGCTCTCTTGCAGCGTATGCAGCGCATTTTGAAATAACAAGCTCATCTATAGCACTTGAATTAAAGGCAATTTTTGCTCTTTCTGCAAGAATATCTTTAAGCTGTAAAGCATCATAAGGTGGAAAAATGATTTCTTCTTCATTAAGAGAACTTCTTACACGAGCATCAATATTATCAATAAACATTAAATCATTAGATATGCCTATTAATGATACTTCCGCATTTTTTAATTCCTGACTTATTCTAGTAAAATTATATAATATTTCATCACCACATTTCGAAATTAACTTATCTATTTCATCCAAAACAATTAATACAATTTGTTCTTTATCATCAATTGTTTCATAAAACAATCTATAAACTTCATCAGTTGGAAGCCCTGTTGCCGGAACTGTTCTTCCAAAATGTCTTGCAAGATGTGCAACAAGCCTATATTCTGTATCAGCAATTTTTCTTAATTTACAGTTAATATACACTGTTTTAACAGGAATACCTTTATCTTTTGCAAGATTAGCAAGCTGTGAAGTTACATAATTACAAACTAAAGATTTACCAGTTCCTGTTTTTCCATAAATGAAAATATTTGAAGGTTTTTCAAGGCGTATAGCAGGAGCAAGAATATTTGCAATTTGGTTTATTCTTTGTTCTCTATGAGGTATTATTGAAGGAGTGTATTTTATACTAAGAGCACTTTTATTTGCAAAAATTGGTTTATTGGAAATATAAGATTCAAACAATTGTTGAAGAGAGTTTTGCATAGCTATTCCATAAGAAAATAAACTATAAATATCTTATTGCATTAGAAAACAACGTTAAGCCTTTTTATTTCTTATGGAAAATACTTACTAATTAAAATTTTAATAAGATATACACACCCACACCATTACTTCCATTGGAAATGTAAAATTTTAATTTTACCTCTTTGCTTTCTCATTTATAAAAACCTTGTTTTTTTAGGTTTTAAACTAATGTTTTTTTAATATTTGTATTTATTTATTTTCTATATAGAAATAATAATAAATAATAAATAAAAGAAGTTTTTCCTAATAGAATATGTTCCACTGGAAATCAAGGGGTTGTTTTCTTGTTTATTTATAAAAAAATTAATTGTCCATTGGAAATCAAGGGGTGTTAAATAGATTTCATTGGAAATCAAGGTTTTTCAAAAATTTGAATTTATATGTTCCACTGGAAATCAAGGGGTGAGAGGGTATTATTTTATATTTTTATTTTGGATTTTTATAGTGTGTCTTGTGTCTACTGAAGTTCCATCTAATATTGAATAATAAATCCTTTCAGAAGTATTGCCCCAACTAAAACTTCCCTGACTTGTCTCAACTTTTTTCTTAGAATATATATTGAGCTTGATTCCTTTATCAAGATGATAATAAATTAATCTCAGTGAAGCTTTTCCAAAAATTTCCTTATATTTTTTATAAATATCATATCCATACATTTCTCCATAATAATGAAGTATTGAAGTTATCTTTTCTCTTACTTTTGACTGAACAGGACGCCCCTTTACCATTATTTATTTACAATATTGAAAATAAATAAATCTTTCTGTTAAAACCTTATAACAAAACTCTTTTTATTTATTATCATTTAATAATATTATATGTTTAAAATTCCACTTCCTGAAATAATAAATAAACTTCAACAACACAGCGGATTTGATAAACAAGAGATTATTGTTAAAATTAAACAAAAAATGGATGAATTATCAGGTTTGGTTTCAGAAGAAGGTGCAGCACATATTCTTGCAAATGAAATGGGTGTAAAATTAATATCAGGACTTGAAAGTAGCAGATTATCAATAACTAATATTATCCCTGGTTTGATGAATGTTTCAATTATAGGGAGAGTTATAAATCAAAGTGAGGTTAAAGAATGGAGCAGAGGAGAAAGGAGTGGAAAAATAGCAAGCCTTCTTTTAGGAGATGATACTGGAAAAATAAGACTTGTTTTGTGGAATGAAACTGCTGATATTTTGAAAAATAATAATCTTACTGGTAAAATAATACAAATAAAATATGCTGTTGCTAAGGAAAGTAATGGTTTTGGAAGTAATGGTGTAGAACTTCATACTAAATCAACATCAAAAATAGAACTTGAACCAGAACATCCTGATACCACTAAAATACCTTTATTTGACGATGAAATCTCAAATTTGAAGCAAAATAATGAATCAAAACCCTCTTTTTCATATATAAGAAAGGATATAATTGAATCTTCTGAAAATGAATTAAATGAATTTAGAGCTGTTATTGTACAGGTTTTTGACAGAATAGTGTTTTTTGAAGTGTGTCCTGAATGCAGAAAAAGAGCAAGAAAAGAAGAAAATATGTGGTGTTGTGGGGAACATAAATTTCAAACACCTGTTTATTCTATGGTTGTTAATGCGGTTGTTGATGATGGAACTGATACAATAAGATGCTCTTTTTTTGGAAATCAAGCTGAAAATTTAATTAATATGGATGTTAATTCTGCAAGAGCTAAATTCCCTGAAAAAATAACATCTGAATTTATAAATTCGCTCATTGGAAAAGAAATATTAGTTTCAGGAAAAATAAATTATAACGCCCAATTCGACAGAAAAGAACTGCAAATTAGAAATATATCCTTACCAGATTATATAAAAGAAGCTGAATTATTATTAAATTAATTCATTTCTTTAATTCTTTCATTAATTTAAGTCCCATAACTTCCCAATAGATAACAGCAGTTCCTTCAGTTACTGTACCCTCCATATCTTCAGGTATTTCCAATTCAAGGGTTTCATAACTGTCTTGATCCATTGCATTTGCTACTTTTACTTCAATAGTTCCATCAGGAGTATGTTTTGTTTTTGAAGATATTGATAAAATCTGAGCACTTTTCTTTTCAATAACAGGCACTTCAACAGATGAATGTCCTGGTTTAAGAAGAATTCTTTTTTTATTATCTGTAACACCTATTGCTGAAATTCTGTATTTTGCATGTCCATGTTTTCCAGGAGCAGAACGCTGAATATCAACAATTTTAGAAGCTACTCCTTCAATAAGAATATACCTTCCAACCTTCATTTGCCCAATATCCTCTGTTTTTTTCTCCATTTTTCCACCTATTTGGAATTAGACAACCTACTATTTTTTATAGTTTTCTTAATTTATCAATCAAATTAATTTTAATTATTTTTTAATAAACTCTGAATTTAAGAAAAGCACCTACCCCACCCATTCTAAAAAATTGTTCTCCTTCTTCAGTTTCAGTAGAATAAATCTCAAAAAGAACGTTGTGTTTATCACATAAGTTACCTATTTCCTCAAAAACATCCTCTTCTATGCCTTCAGAAAGTATTACTTTACTTACAGCACCCATCATAACTGCTGATTTTACTTCTTCAACACCATAAGTTGCAAGTCCTGTTTCTCTTGCAAGATTTGAGAAAAAATTACCAATAGTTTCTTTTTCCCTGTAAATTTCCTCTTCTTTAAGGATATCTTTGCTTTTTGATATAAGTTCAGGTATACCATCTTCCCCACCATATCCAATATTAACCATACCTAATACCTTTGGTTTTAAGGGTGCAAAAGCAGAAGAAGCTGCTAATTCCTCTTTTGCAGGGCCTGGACCACCTAATATTATACCCTGTAACTCCATATCTCTATATATCTCAACAGCAGTGTCAGCTACTTTGACATACCAATGTTTTATTATATTACTTCTAACTCTTTGGAATCTCTGTGCACTTTGGCCACCCTGCCTTGTTTTTCCTGGAACAGCACTATCCATATTTTTAAGTATTTTAGGACGTTTTCCTGCTAAAATAGCAATACAAGCATCTTTAAAATCAACAGTAAGAAGCCCATAAACTTTTTTTTCAGTAATCATATCTTTTAAAGGTTCAAGGATAAAATCCTGATCACACCTGTATAATCTTATTTTATTAGGTTCAGGAGGCTCAAGCATCCATATCTGCAAATCTTCTTTTCCTTCATCCTCACTTACATTACCGCTGAATACAACCAAGCCATTTTTAGGGGTTTGTTTGTATTTTTTTAATTCATTTATTATTTTATCAAGAGCAGAAAGAACATTTTTTCTTGTGCTTTTTGACTTAATATTTGTTGCTGTGTGTCTTTCCTGAAAAATCTGATTTGCAATAATATCAAGACTGAAACCTGCAGGTACATAAACAGTGACTAATTCAGTGTGTCTTCCTTTTATTTTTTCAAGCTTTTTAATAATCTTTTTTAAGTGATATTTTGCTTCATTCATAACTACTCCTCATAAATATGCGGTTTTTAAAGGTTTTTGTTGTATTGATTATTTTTATAAATTTAACTAGTACTAAATATAGTATGATAAAATCATACTCTAAAATTAAAGAAGAACTCGAGGAATTAGTAAATAAAGATAATAATCATATGTATAAGAGTTATATAGCCCTTCTTAAATTTGGAAGATTCAATATAGAATTAATTGCATCAAAAATGTTTTTGGAAGCTGTATTTCCTTTAATACAAAAAAGTTCAAAATGTCATGAAAAAACAAAATTTATGTTAAAAAGAGCCGAAGATATTTTTTCAGTGATTGAAGAAGGCAAAAAACCTGAAGAGGAATTTTCTTTAGATTATATCTCAAGCATTATAACCTACTCCTCAACTTTTTCAAAATGGGAGCTTCCAAAACTAAAAGTATATTAATTTATTTTTAATTTAGGGGATGTTTTTAAATTAAGTTTATTAATTTTCATTATACCTTTTATTTCACCCTTTAAATTAGACAGTTCTTTTACACCTGACAATGTTAATTCTTCAACTTCATTTCCAAGTCCTATTTTATTATCAGTTTTCCATTTTCTTATTTTTTCAACAACTTTAACAAGTAAATCTCCTATTTCTTCATATTTTGTTTTTCTAACTTCAGCTGAAACTCTTATTTTTTTAGATATAGGCCATTGTTCAAGATGTATACTTTTCTTATAACTAAATAAAATAAGGTATAATTCGTCTGTTATATAAGGTGTATAAGGTGCAAGCAGTATTAATACATCAAATAGCACCTCTCTTAAGGTGTTGATGGCTGAGTTTTTAGAAGCTTTATCATTGCTGTACAACCTATACTTAACCATTTCAAGATAGAAATCACAAAAATCTCTGAAAAAGAAATCAATAATCACCTTTTTAGCAGAAGAATATTCATATTCGTCGAGACTTTTAGTTGCTTTTGCTATAACTTTGCTTAGTTTTGATTTTATCCATAAGTCAGTGACATGCTCTTTTTTAGTCTTACCTTCGGTTTTAAATGTATTTACAAATCTTGAAGCATTCCAAAGTTTTACAAGGACTTTTCTACCTCTTAACAAATCCTCCTCTCTGAAACGGACATCCTCTCCTAATTTTGTGTTTGTAGCCCAGAATCTTAAAACATCAGCACCATATTTTTCAAGTATATCCTGCGGGGCAATTGTATTTCCTTTTGATTTGCTCATTTTCTTACCATGCGGGTCAAGAACCCACCCAGAAATCATAATATCCTTCCAAGGATTTACTTTGTCATGCATCCTTGATTTTACAACTGTGTTAAACAGCCAGAAAGTGATTATATCATGTGCATTAGGACGCATGGACATAGGGTATAGTTTTTTGAAAATTTTGTGATTTTTGAACAGTTCAGCAGCTATTTTAGGTGTTAATGAAGATGTAGCCCATGTATCAAAAACATCTTTTTCAGGTATAAATTCCCTACACCTGCATTTTGCACATATTTTAACAGGAGGCTTGTCTTTAAGAGGTTCTACAGGGAGAGATTTTTTGTCAGCAAGAATAACTTCACTACAGTTTTTACAGTACCAAACTGGAAAAGGAACACCAAAAAATCTCTGTCTTGATATACACCAGTCCCATTTTAAACCTTTAATCCAGTTATCATAACGGTTTCTCATGTGTTTAGGGCGCCACTTCATCTCTTTCCCAGATTTAAGAAATTCTTTTTTTAAGTCAAGATATTTAATAAACCACTGTTCAGTTTCCAATATCTCCACTTCAGTACCACACTTATCATGAACATTAACAGGGTGCTTTATTTTTTTAATACCTTTAAGCAAACCCTCTTTTTCCAAATCTTCAATTATTACTTTTCTCGCCTCTTTAATTTCCATCCCTTTGTATTTTCCTGCCAAATCCGTCATTTTCCCGTCTTTTGTAATTGAAATTCTTAAAGGAAGTTTATGCTGTTTATACCATTCAATATCTGTCTGGTCCCCAAAAGTACAGCACATAACTATTCCTGTTCCTTTCTCAGGCTCAGCTTTTTCATCAGGAAGTATGGGCACCCATATATCAAATAAAGGTGCCTTAGCTTTTTTTCCAAACAAGCCTTTATATCTATCATCATCAGGATGAGCAAACATTGCAACTATTGAAGGTATTAATTCAGGACGGGTTGTTGAAATAATTAAATCTTTTCCATCCTCAGTTTTAAAAACAATGTCATTAAACTGGCTTTCAAGTTCTTTGTCTTCAAGTTCAACCTGTGCTATCGCTGTTTCACACACAGGACACCAGACAGTAGGCGCTTTTTTCCTGTATTCCCTTCCAGCTTCATAAAGTTCTATAAATGAACGCTGTGATACTCTTCTGCAGTGTTCATCAATTGTTGAATAAAAAACATCAAAATCACAAGACATACCTATTTTTTTCCAGTCATTTACAAAATCAGGACGGATCTCCTTCAACGTTGATAAACAAAGTTCAATAAATTTTTGTCTGTCCATTTTTACTGCTTTTACATTTTTTAATTTTTCAATAAGCCTTTCAGTAGGAAGCCCGTTGTCATCAGTTCCGAACGGATAAAAAATTTCGAAACCTCTTAATTTTTTGTATCTCACAATAACATCCTGCTGGGTATAAGAAGCTGAGTGTCCTATATGCATTGCCCCCGAAACAGTTGGAGGAGGGGTGTCTACTGAATAAATTGGTTTTTCAGAATTAGGATTAAATTTGTATATTTTTTCCTTACGCCAGTATTCAAGAAGCCTTTTTTCAGTTTTGGCATAATCATACACATTGTCCATTAAATAAGAAATTCATACCTTATATTTAAAAAATGTTGTTATTGCTACTTTTCTGCAAAAGGAAACAGGATTCTGCATTTGTCCTCAACCATTTCTTCAAGCACTTCTTCACAATTGTTTTCCTCTTGCAATCTGTTTTTAATAAACATCATAGATTTTGGAAAATGATAAAGAATGTTGTCAAGTTTTTTAACCATACTTTTATTTTTATAATCAATACAGATTGCAAGATTTTTCTTCATTTTCATTGGTATAACTTTTATTGAACCTTCAACATTGTAGTACTCATCCTCTTCATCTTCGTCATATTCAATTTCAGGGAGGGTTTCATCAGGAGAATCATAAGCAAAAATAATGAACTCATCACCCTCCTTGTCTTTATGAATAATATATTCGGGCATTACAATATTGTCAAAAACAGGGTTTGTAGAGCCGTTTATAATTAGATTATACCCATTTGCAGAAGATCTATTTTCAATTTCAAAACCATTCACTTCTATGTGCTGTTTAACAAGTTCTACATTTCCAGCATCTATGCTAAAAGGAGTGGTAATTATACAGTTTTCCTTCCTCTGCGCTATTATATGTTTATTGTTTTTTCTTGAGATTTTAGCCCTTACATAATTATTTTTTATTTTTTTGAAGAGTTCTTTTAGATTAAAATATAAAGGTTCTATTTTTTCATTTAAAATAACATGGCTTATTTTAAAACCAGCAATTTCTATTAGCGATGAATAAGGATTATTTATCAGATAAGACATAATATTATTTAGAAAAACAGAAATTTATAACTCATTCTAAATCAATTATTTTTATCTCTTTGTTAAGTGGGAGAGAAACATTATAAACCGGAGTTCCATAAACCTCAGCATATTTTGTTCCGTAATGGCTGTGGGCGTGAAACACTACATCAGGCATAAACTTTTTGATTACACCCTCAAAATCAGGACACCCCATCTCATCATATCTCCCTTCATCCTCTCCTTTTAGCGTTTTATATGTTGGCGAGTAGTGCATGAAAAGTATTTTGTAGTCATATTTAGTTTTAGACGCTTTTTCAAATAAATGTTCTATTTTTTTTATTCTGTCTCCATAGTCCCTTTTTATGCCCTTTCTGTTTTTCATCTGCCATGCAGTCGGCTTGTTTAGGGCCCCTCTTGTACCTATCAAGCATATTCTCTTATTTTCAATTTCAACATTAACTAATTCGTCATCAACAAATAAAACACCGTCAATCTTTTTGTATAATCCCCTGCTGTTGTCATATTCTGTATTGCCAAAACACGAATAGATATAGTTAACACCCTTGTTTTTAATTTCATCTACAACTTTTTTGTATTCCCAATGCATATTACTTTTTACAATATCACCGCACAGAAGCATAATATCAGGACAACTAATTTTTTTCAATGACTCAGAAAAAAGATTGAAATACAAAGGTGAATGAATATCCCCTGTCACGCCTAATTTCATATTATCTCTTTTTAAGAAATTACTTAAATATAACACTTATTTATTTTATAATGGTAGAGTATATTGATTTTAGGGAAGATAAACCTAAAAAAAGAATCAAGGGAAAAATAATATTTACTAAAAAGGAAGTAATTGACATAATAAAGTCCTGGCTTGTGCTTTCGCTTGCATTTACTTTTGTTTATGTAGGTTTTAATTTTTCGTTAACAGGAGTTTATGTTTTTTTAGCATCAGCATTCACTGTTGGAATTGGATTTATACTTCATGAATTAGGACATAAATTCACTGCTGAAAGACTAGGAAGGGACGCTCATTTTGTAGCTTTTGACGCGATGCTTATTATGACGTTAGTAGTTTCTTTTTTAGGTTTTATTTTCTTTGCTCCTGGAGGTGTTTTTATAGGGGGAGGTTATATTGACAGAAAAAAGAATGGCATTATCTCTACTTTCGGGCCTTTGGTAAATATAATACTCGCATTGGTTTTCATGCCTTTTTACATATTCAGTCCTTATAATTTAATACTTTTTTTTGGGTTTAAGATAAATTCATGGCTTGCACTTTTCAATATGCTTCCTTTTGGAAATTTTGACGGAAGAAAAATCTTCGACTGGAGTAAATTAGTTTATTTCTCAATGGCAATAGGGGCAGGGGTTATGGTATTTTTAGTTTAAAGCGTTTTAAATATATTTAAATTATTCTTTGTTTTAGGATATACCATGGCTGATGAACCTACAAACACAAGCAGAAAAAAGCTTGTAGATGCTTTGAATAAGATTAAAGCCCCTCTAAAACCCCCGGAATCTGCACCACAACAAAGTTCAGAATCCAAATATAAAAAAGAACTTAAGGTTATATTAGCAGAAACAGAAGGAAAAATAAAAGCTCTTGACTCACTAAAGGATTCAGATACAAAAAAGGAAATAACTGTATTTCTCACTGAATTTAAGGATTCTGTACAAAAGAACATAGATGTTATTGATAAAAAAACAGACGCTGAAGCAGAGCAAATAGCATTATCCCTGAGAAACCTGCAGGGAAGGGTTTTTTCAAAAACAGGCGAAATGACTGGCGGGTTAGAAGGACTGCAAAAAACACAAGAATTTGCAAGAGCAGAGGAAACAGCTTCAGAAGCAAAAAAAGCTTTCGGAGATTTATTTTTCAGAAAGCTTCCTATATTAGCAGCATTATATCTTATGTTTTATATCCCTATTAAAACAAAGCCCGGACTTTCAGAAATCCTCTTCTTTGTTCTCATAGGTTACGCATTTTTTACAAGTTTTAAGCTTAAACTCATACTTATAATTGTTTTAATTACATTTTCAATATTAGGTTATGCTGTTACGCCTTTCTTTGATACGGCGTATTCTTTTGTAAGAAGCTTTTTTGGGGTAGAGATCGCGGGAGTTATTTTGGGCGTTTTAATCGGATTAATATGGATTGCTCCTATGACTTCGAAATTAGGCGTTAAGGGTTTTTTCAAAAAACTTGCTGGTGCTGGAATTGGCGGTGCAGCAGGTTTTTTTGTTTTAAGTCCGCTGGTTGATATTATTTTCTTAATACCGCGGGGAATAAATGAGATTTTTACATGTTCTCTTCTCTGTCCTCTTGCAGACTGGATTCTTCCATATCTCTATGACTTTTTAGGAGCGACATATCCTCCATGCAATGTGGTTAATATAGTCGGGTGCATAGCATTGATAGTAATTGCACTTACTTCGTTTGGTGGCTGGTTCTGGAAGCTCATGGTTTATGTTGCTGTGTTTGTGATAATGCCTCTGGTTTCAAATTACATTATTTTACCTATATGGGGTTGGCTTGCATCAATGGGGACAGTAGAAGGCCCTGACCAGGCAGTAATGCAGCTGTTAACAATGGAATCACTTACACCAACAGCACTGCTTACACTTATCGGAGGAACCATAGTTATTACATGGGTGCTCAGCTATATAAGGAAAAAAGCAGATTTCTGGCATTATGGTTATGATGAGGTTAAGAGAAGTACAAGAACAATCGAGCAGAAACTCAGTGAAACCTGGCATGGAAGAGTACAGCTTAAATTCAAGGGCGTAGAAGATAAGGTTGAAGGAAAAATAAAAAATATAATAGCGAAAACAAATAAATAGATATATTTATAAAAACAATTTTAAAGTATTATTTTACTGCGGGCCTGTAGCTTAGCCAGGTTGGAGCGCACGACTGATAATCGTGAGGTCCCGTGTTCAAATCACGGCAGGCCCATAACGTAAATACAAAAATGACATCGTTAATGTACCAGTCAGCATATGTTTATGATTTTTTTATGAGAGTTGTTTATAGGAAATTCTTTGAAAAAAGATACAAGGCAGTTGCTGAATTTATAGGAAAGGGAAAAAAAGTTCTTGATTTGGGGTGCGGAACATGTTTACTCCACAGGTTTCTTGATAAAACCTGCCATTATACTGGATGGGATTTAAACGAAAAGTTTCTGAGTTTAAATTCACATCTTAATGTCATGAAAAAGAATATTCTTGATTATAAAAATTATCCAGAAACAGACGTGATTGTTATATCAGATGTCCTTCACCATATATTTCCCAACCACACAAACCTGCTTAAAAATGCAATAAACAAGGCGAAAAAAGTAATCGTAATGGAACCACACTCAATAGTGAAGACAACAAACAACACCCTTCATAAACTTGCTTATAAAATCTTTGATTCTCTTTTAGGAGATGATGACGGAATAAATGGATTTCATGACAGGCTTGACTGGTTTAAAATGAAAAAACAAGGAGTTTACAGTTTCTTTAAGTCAATGAACCCTGTGGTAATCAGAGAAGTTGGCCCAGATTACCTTGCTGTTTTCGAAAAAGAAAATTAATGTATATCAGCACCGTTGTCTATTTTTTTATCAGGAACAAGAAGGGCAACCCTACCGTTTTTTTCAGCTGCAAGAAGCATACCATTTGATTCAACACCCTTGATTTTTGCAGGTTTTAGATTTGCAAGAACAGCTATTTGTTTTCCTATTATGTCATCTTCTTTATAATGAGAAGCTATACCTGCCACAATCTGTCTTTTTTCATTGTCAAGTTCAATTTCGAGTTTGTAAAGCTTATCAGAACCCTCAACCTTAACAGCTTTTTTTATAGTTGCTATCTTAATCTTTAATTTCTGAAAATCTGTTATTTCCACAGTATCACTCTCCTTTTCTATAAAACTTTCTTTAACTTCTATTTTTGAAAAAAGCATCCGCGTTTTTTTAATTTTATGCCCTTTTTTGATTAAAGGAAGTTTTAAGCACGATTTGAAATCAGGCTTTATGTTTAAAATGTCAAGAGCCTGACCGCATGATTTTGGGATTACACAATTAAGCATAGATGTAATCACAGCAAGAAGATTAAGTGAAATATATATTGTTTTTTCAGCTTCTTTTCTGTTTGTTTTTATTTTTGCCCATGGTTCGTTCTCCTGAAAGTATTTATTTGTTTCAGCAGAAAGATTCATAATTTCCTCAACCGAATCCTTTAATTTGAATTTAGACATTAATTTTTCAATTTTTAAAACAGATTTTACAGCATTATCAAGAACTTTTTTATCTTTTTCATTAAGCACAGCATAAGGAGACGAGCTAAAATTTCTTTCAGCAAAGCTTGTTATTCTGTAAAAAAGGTTTCCATAATTGTTAACAACTTCATTGTTCCACCTTTCAATAAGGTTTTCTTCAGAAAAATTTCCGTCTTCACCAAAAGGGGTTTCTCTTATAATTGAATACCTCACAGCATCGCTTGGAAATTGTTTTGTAATTTCAACAGGGTCAACAATGTCTCCTGTTGTTTTACTCATTTTTTCCCCTTTTACATTTATGAAGCCGTGTCCAAATATGTGTTTTGGAAGTTTAAGCCCTGCTGACATCAACAAAGAACCCCATATCACCACATGATGCCATACAATGTCCTTGCCAATGTGATGCACATATGCAGGCCAGAACTTTTTGTACTTCTCTTTGGGATAATCTATTGTTGAAAGGTAATTTGCAAGGGCGTCAGTCCATACATACATCACATGTTTTTTATCATTAGGTATTGGTATGCCCCATGTAAAACTTGTTCTGCTTATACTTAAATCCTTAAGAGGTTCTTTTAACCTGTTAAGGATTTCTTTTCTTCTTGATTCCGGCTGGAGAAAATCTTTGTTTTTTTTAATGTGCTCTACAAGTTTTTTCTGGTATTTAGCCATTTTAAAAAAATAACTTTCTTCTTCAACTTCTTCAACAGGGTTTTTGTGGATAGGACATTTGCCATCAACAATATCCTTCTCAGTGTAGAATGTTTCACAACCGACACAGTATAAACCCTTATATTTAGCTTTGTAAATATCGCCCTTTTCATAAAGTTTTTTGTAAAACGCGAGAACAGATTTCTTATGTCTTTCTTCAGATGTTCTTATAAAATCATCATATTTAATGTCAAGAACCTTGTCCATATTTTTAAAATTTTCAGACATGGCATCAACAAACTTTTGCGGTGCAACGCGGTTTTTCTCAGCAACACGGTATATTTTCAGTCCGTGTTCGTCAACTCCAGTTGAAAAATGGACATTATCACCTAAAAATCTAAACCAGCGCGCTGTAAAATCAGCGCAGACTTTTTCATAAGCATGTCCTATATGTGGCTTTGCATTAGGATAATCTATTGCAGTTGTTATTAAGACGTTTCTTTTAGACATAATATTAACTATCCTATAGTCATTTTTTAACTTTTTCTAAAAATGATTTTATATCCAATCTTTGAGAAAATAAAGCATCAAAAACATCGCAGCTGTTAGTCCAATCATACCAAAAGATATGCTTATGCTCTTTAAAGCAGGGTTTTCTATGTTTGTTCCTAATGTGAAAAGGAATATTGCAAGTAGAAGAAGCCAGGAAACCATCACTTTATCAGGCTTAACCCATTTTTTGGGATTTAATATTTTCATAAACTAAATAATATCTTTTTGTTATTATAACTTTTGCGGACAGCATAAAAACTATTAAAAATACATAATAATTGTAGATATTACATGGCAAAAGAATTCAGCCAGAAAAAGAACGAGAATTTTTCTGAGTGGTTTACAGAAATAATAAAAAAAGCCGAATTGGCAGACATAAGATATAATGTTAAGGGATTTCTTGTTTTTCAGCCTTGGAGCGTGCTTTGCATGGAAAAAATGTACCATCTTTATGAAAAAGCGCTTCAAAGAAAAGGACACAAACCCTATTTTTTCCCAACAGTAATACCTGAGAAGAACTTTAAACTTGAAAGCGAACATGTTAAGGGGTTTAGTCCGGAGGTTTTTTGGGTAACACATGGAGGAAGCAAAAAACTTGAAGAAAAGCTTGCACTTCGCCCAACAAGCGAGACAGCGTTTTATCAAATGTTTTCTTTGTGGATAAGAAGCTGGAAGGATTTGCCTTTTAAAACATATCAGAGAGCAAACATTTTCAGATATGAAACAAAAGCAACACGCCCATTTTTAAGAAGCAGGGAATTTTACTGGATTGAATGCCATTGCGCACACGCCTCAGAAAAAGACGCGTTTAATCAGGTAAAAGAGGATATGAGAACAACAAAAGAAGTCATGCATGATTTATTCGGGCTACCTTTTATGTTCTTTAAGCGTCCGCAATGGGATAAATTTGCAGGAGCAGTAAATACATACGCAGCTGATGTGTTGAACCCTGATGGAAAGGTTGTCCAGCAACCTTCAACCCACATGCTTGGGACAGGATTTTCAAAATCATTTGATGTTAAATTTTCAGACAAGGATGAGAAAGAGAAATACTGCTATATAACATGCTATGGCCCAGCAATCAGCAGGATATTTGCTTCAGTAATGATTGTCCATGCTGATGATAAAGGACTTGTTTTTCCTTGGAATATAGCACCCCTGCATATTATTATTGTCCCAATAGGTAATGAAAAAGAACTTGTTAAAAAAGCATCGCTGTTAAAGGAAAAACTTCAAAATACGGGTTTTGATGTGGATATTGACTTAGATGACAGCAGAACCCCCGGAGAAAAATTTTATTCATGGGAACTTAAGGGAGTGCCTTTGAGAATTGAGCTTGGAAAAAGAGAACTTCAGAACAAGGAATTGACTCTTTTCAGACGGGACTTAAATAAAAAAGAAAAAATAAAAGAAGCAGAACTTATCAAATACATTAACAACTTTTCAAAGAACTACGACTTAAACTTAATTAAGAAAGCAGACAAGCTTTTTGAAAATTCAATAACAGACGCTTTAACTATAAAACAGATTATGGAAGCGATGGAAAACGGAAAAATAGCAAGATGTGGTTTTTGTTCAGTTGATAAAAAGGGAGAAAAATGCGCTGAAGTTGTTGAAAAGGAAACAGGAGCGACTGTAAGAGGAACTCTGCTTGAAAAAGAAGAACCTAAAGGCAAGTTTAATAAATGTGTTATATGTGGTAAACCTGCAGATGAAATCGTATATATTGCAAGACAGTATTGAAAAACATAAAGAAATTATAAGACATAAGGTAAAATTCATCTTTGAAGAGACTATAAACGATGCTTACAAAGTTCTTGATACAATGTTCTTTGGTTTTTTTTATAAGTCTGTTTTTGAAATCTTTGCAAAATCTCATATTAAAAAAAGAACAATGGATTTTATAGATTATTTTCTGGATAATTTCAAAAACATGGACGCAGAAGAACTATATATGTCTGGTTACAGTCAGACAGTAGCAAAATACTTTGATAAGTATAAACCCGGATTCAGAAAAATAGAAGAAAATTCAAAAGAACTACTAAACTGCACAAGACACTGTATTGACAAGCTTCTTGAAAGTGAGGATTCAGAAAGCATGGAGGAATTAATTAAAAAAAGCTTTAAAAAAGATGAAGCTGAAAAACAGGTAGAAGATATTTTCAGTACACTGGACAACATAGTTGATATCATAAAAAAAGAACCCTCTTTAATTAAAGCGCCTTTTATAAAAAACGAGATAATCCTTATATTAAATTCAACGTATAAGGGTTCAAAACAAAGATTAAGGGAAATCGTTTGTAATTCATACAGAACCTAACAAAAAAGTTTATAACTTGTTCAGAAATCAATTTCTTACATGGGTTTATTCAATAAAAAAGAAATATACAATAAGGAACATCTTGGGGTAATACTATCCGAACTTTTACAGGAAGGAATTATAGAACCTGATATTTATGAACACATATTCGGAATTTTCAGCAAGATTTTCACTTCTGATAACAATACAGATATATTTTTAGTTCTACCAAGAGCGCTTCCTGATTTGTGCGAACTTAAATCAAGAATAGCTTTTTCAGACATGGATAAAAATAGAAAAGAGTATTTAACGCAGAAACTTGAAGGTTACTGCAATGAAATGCAGAAGCTTAAAAATAAACTTTACACAGAAATTCTTTAGAAAAAACGTGCATAGAAACCTTTAAATATTATATTTTTGAATAATCTTTGTAGACAAGTTCTAAGGTGCAAATATTATGAATATGGAAAGCATGGAAAGTATTGAAAAAATGGCAAAGAAAGGAACAACAACCGTAGGGGTTATTGGAAAAGACTGCGTTGTTCTTGCTGCTGATCAAAGAGCTTCAATGGGAAATCTTGTCGCAAGCAACAGAACTACAAAGGTTTACAAGGTCACTGATAAAATTGTTATGACAATGGCAGGACTTGCGGGGGACGGGCAGACATTAGTAAGATACTTACGTTCACAGCTTTCATTATATATATTAAAAAAGAAGAAACATCCTAGTGTAAAAGCAAGCGCAACACTGCTTTCAAATATTTTATTTTCCAACAGGCTTTCACCTTTTCCTTTTTGGGTTCAGCTTCTGCTTGGCGGATATGACACTCAGCCGTATATATACTCGCTTGATTCAGCAGGAAGCATGCAGGAAGAGAATTTTGTTTCAACAGGTTCGGGTTCACCAGTTGCATACGGACTTCTTGAAGAAGGATACAAAGAGAATATGTCAAAAGAAGAAGCAATAGCGCTCGCTGTAAAAAGCGTTAATGTTGCAATTAAAAGAGATATATACACTGGAGACGGAATAACTGTTTATGTAATTGACAAGAACAGCGCAAAAGAACTTCCTAAATCTGAAATCAGCGCAGTGCTTGATGAAAAGAAAAGCAGAAAATAAGTGATATCTTATAATCCAATTATATGGTGTAATTTTAAATGAAGAAATTTGAAATACTTGAAAGAATTAAGCAGGAACTTCCTAAGACTTCGATGGTTGCTGATGTTTGTTTTGAAGGAGCAAACATTGTAATCTACACAAAAAGCAGAACCTTTCTTAAAAAAAGCAGAGACACTGCAAAGGAGATTGTTTCGAAGGTTAAAAAGAGAATAGAAATAAGAGCTGACGAATCCCTGCTTATGCATGAAGCAGAAGCAAAGGAATTCATAAAAAAACTAATTCCTTCTGAAGCAGGTATTTCTGAAATCTGGTTTGACAGTAAAAGAAGCCTTACTCTTATAGAAGCAGACAAACCCGGACTTGTTATTGGAAAAGACGGAAAAATACTTGAAACAATTATGAACGAAACCTGCTGGATACCTAAAATAAGACGTTCTCCAGCAATAAAATCTGAACTGATAAATTCAATAAGAAGAACGATTTTCGAAAATTCTGATTACAGAAGAAAATTCATGAATCAAATTGGAGAGAAAATATATTCCGGCTGGGACAAGACAAAGCCCTACTGGATAAGAATTTCCTGTCTCGGGGGGGCCAGAGAAGTTGGTAGAAGCTGTTATCTTTTACAGACGCCTGAATCAAGAGTATTGATTGACTGCGGGGTAAATGTGGCTTCTGATGAACCGTCAATAGCGTACCCTCATTTAGAAGCTCCTGAATTTGATATATCCTCTCTTGACGCAGTAATAATATCACACGCCCATTTGGACCACAGCGGTTTTTTACCTTATTTATATAAATACGGCTACAAGGGCCCAGTATACTGCACTGAACCAACAAGAGATATTATGGCTCTTCTTCAGCTTGACAGCATTGATATTGCACAAAAAGAAGTAAAAAAGACGCTCTTCACCTCAAAGGAAATAAGAGAAATGATTAAGCATACAATAACTCTCAATTATGGAGAAGTTACAGACATAACTCCTGACATGAGGATAACCCTGCATGATTCAGGACATATCCTTGGTTCAAGCATGGTCCATTTTAACATAGGAGACGGATATCATAATTTTATGTATACAAGCGATTTTAAGTATATTAATTCAAGAATGCTGGGGAAAGCAGAAACAGAATTCCAGAGACTTGAAACCATTATGATAGAATCTACTTATGGGGGAAAAGGAAATGTACAGCCTTCAAGAGAGGACTGTGAAAAAGAAATTGTTGAAATAGTTAAAAAAACAGTTGCAAGAGGAGGCAAGATTTTGATACCCGTGCTTGGGGTTGGAAGAGCTCAGGAAGTTATGTTTGTTCTTGAAGATATGATAAGGGACGGACAAATACCTGAAATTCCTGTTTACATAGACGGTATGGTTTGGCATGTCACAGCAATAAATACAACATACCCTGAATTTATGAACAGGGAAGTAAGAAACTCTATTTTCAAAGAAGGGAGAAACCCTCTTCTTTCAGGAGTTTTCAAAGAAGTTGGTTCACAGAAAGAAAGAATACAGCTTATTGAAGAAAAAGGCCCTTGTGTTATTCTTGCAACAAGCGGAATGCTTTCGGGGGGGCCTTCAGTTGAATATTTTAAAAGAATGGCTGAAGACAGAAGAAATTCTATTGTTTTTGTTAGTTACCAGGGAGAAGGAACTTTAGGAAGAAGAGTCCAGAAAGGAGAAACAAGACTTCCCATTTCAAGTGACAATAGAACAAATGTTTTTGAAGTTAAGATGGAAGTTTATTCTATTGAAGGACTTTCAGGACACGCTGACAGAAGAGAACTTATGAATTATATCTCCAATTTAAATCCAAGACCTAAGAGAGTTATAATAAACCATGGTGAAAGCTCAAGATGTCTTGATTTAGCAAGTTCAATACATAAAAACTTCAGGGTTGAAACAACAGCTCCGAGAAACCTTGATGCTATAAGAATAAGATAAATGAAAACTTTTATATGTTCTGATATGGTTTTCTAATAAAGGATGCCTGAAGAAGACTCAATAACTAGAACTAGAATGAATTATAAGGGGTATTTTAAACTTAGAGAGTTCTATAATTTTCTTTATGATGTATGCACTTCCTTAGGTTATGATGTTATTGAACTTGAATGCAAGCAGGCTTCAGACTCTTTTGAATTTGAATGGAGAAATGAAAAAAGTGTAGATGATTTTACCATGTTTGTTATTAAAATAAAAACAAGAATCACTGACTTAAAAGAAGAGAACAATGGAAAAGAAAAACTCAATAAGGGAAATGTGGAACTTACAATACAGGCTGTGCTTAGAACAGATTATAATGCAAAATGGGAAATAAACCCTATGCTTAAATTCATGAAAGGGATATATGAAAGATACATATACAAACCAACTTATGATCACTGGGTTGAAAAAGTCAAAGAAGAAATGAACGAAGCGCTAAATGAAATAAAATCTTTTTTCCACATAGAAAAAATAAGCATGGGAGCTGAATAAGATGCCTATTGTTGAAAAGGTTGGAAAGAAAAAAATAAAACATAAAGGCCACTTTTCAATGTCAACAGTTTATAATATGGCTTATGATATTCTTATTTCAATGGGTTATACTGTAAAGGAAAAGAAATACAAACAGGTTGAGGGTGAGTCAAAAAGACTGGAAATTGTTTGGGAAGCTACAAAAAAAGTTGACGACTTTACACTGTTTACACTTTCAATAAGGTATTTTTTAACAACATGGATGCCAAAGCAGAAAATACAAAAAGAAGGAGCAACAATAACAGCAGATTTTGGAGACCCCGAAATAACAGTGGGCTATGTTCTTACAAGGGACTACGAAGGCAAATGGGACAGAAACCCTTTTCTGAGTTTATTCCTTAATTTTTATAAGAAATATATATATGAAAAAACATACAAGAACTGGCAGAATAAGATAGTTGAAGAAGCAGGAGAATTTGTATCTGAACACAAAAGATACTTTGAAATGGCTTAACCATAAGGTTTTTAAATTCTTAATTTGCTGTTATCTCACGGCAAGGCTGCTGTATATTTGGTGTAGGGATGAACTATGATTCCTTTACCACCCATATACAGCACAGGGGCTTGTTTCATTGAAGCAAGCCCTAATCAATAAATATCATTAAATCACTGTGTCATAAAGAACATTTCATAGTCATTAGTAATCTTTCAAAAGGGGATTAATGGCAACCAATAGTTCTTTTTAGATGCATTGTAAAAAACACGAGGTGAAACAATATGGCGAAAATCGCGCCAGTATCAACAAAATATTTGGTAATAGCAGAAATAAAAGCAGAAGGAACTGTAACAAAACCTGATGTAATAGGCGCCGTGTTCGGCCAGACAGAGGGTTTGTTAGGTTCTGAACTTGAACTTAGAGAACTTCAAAAATCAGGAAGAATAGGAAGAATTGATGTTGAACTCAATGTAAAAGACGGAAAAACAAGCGGAGAAATCATTCTGCCGTCTTCTCTTGACAAGACAAAAACAGCCATTGTAGCAGCGGCTCTTGAAACAATAGACCGTGTTGGTCCCTGCGACGCAAAAATCTCAATAAAAGAAATGAGAGACATGAGAGTTATAAAAAGAGATTATGTTGCTGACAGAGCAAAGGAGCTTTTAAGGAAATTTGTAGGCGACTCTATGCCGGACAGTGTTGAACTCACGGAAGATGTTAAGTCTTCAGTAAGAGCAATGGACGTCATAGAATATGGCGCTGACAGACTTCCTGCAGGGCCTGCTGTTGAAAGTTCTGACGAAATAATTGTTGTTGAAGGAAGAGCAGATGTTCTTGCACTGCTAAAAAGCGGTTTCAATAATGCAGTTGCTCTTCAGGGAACAAACGTCCCAAAAACAATAATAGAACTTTCAAAGAAAAAGAAAATAATTCTTTTTATTGACGGAGACAGAGGAGGGGATTTAATACTTCAGGAATTAAACTCTGTTGCAAAGGTGGATTCAGTTGCAAGAGCTCCTGACGGAAAAGAAGTTGAAGAATTAACTCAGAAAGAAATACATCAAGCGCTGAGAGCTGCAATTCCCGTGGGCGAATATATCCCAAAAAACAAGCATTCGTTAAGAACATCTTCTTCAGCACCAAGAAGAGAACTAAGAAGAATGCCTGTAAGAAGAACAATAAGACAAACTTCTGAAAGAGTAAGGATGAACCCGAATACAGCTAAAATTTTAAAAGAAATGGTTTCAGGGATGACAGGAACAAAAGGAGCAAATATCCTTGATGAAAAACTAAACATACTGGGAAAAGTTCCTGTTACAGAACTTGACGCAACTCTTGCAAATCTTGATGGAGCATATGCTGTTGTGTTTGACGGAGAGGCAAACGACAGGATAGTAAGTTCTGCAAGAAGAAAAAGAGTCAGATTTTTAGTTGCAACA
>JAQUSD010000010.1 GCA_028715295.1 Candidatus Nanoarchaeia archaeon | reverse complement strand
GCTAGGCATAAAGTTTTTAAAAACATATTAGAACTAATATTGTAGCCTAATGAAACTTAAACTTAAACTGAACATTAGAGAAAAGCTCTCTGAATACAAAAGAATTATTAAGATAGCAAGAAAGCCTACTATGGAAGAATTTAAAAGGGTTTCTTACGTTACTGCTATCAGCACGCTCATAATAGGGCTTGCAGGTTTTGTTATAGAATTGTTAATGCAATTGATTGGGGGGATCTAGGATGAAGTATGAACCAAAAGAAGATAAATTAGTAGCAGAAGAATTTGAAAAAGAAATTGAAGATGAAGAAACAGAAGAAACAGAAGAAACTGAGAAAGAAGAATCTGATGAAGAGGATGAAGAAGAATCTGATGATGAACAGGAATTAGAAGAAGGAAAGGTTTTTGCTGTCAGAGTTACTGCTGGGAGAGAAAGGCAGGTAGTTGACAGAATTTATTCCAGAGTTGTAAAAGACAATGATAAAAGTATTTATGCTATTCTTTACCCATATTCTGTAAGAGGGTACATATTTGTTGAAGCTAATTCAAGAGATGATGTTGTTCAGGCAGTATATGGTATAACTCATGTTAAAGGGGTTGTTGCGGGTAATGTTAATTTTGAAGAAGTAAGCCACTTCCTTTCAAAAGCACCAAGAAAAATTTCAATATCTGAAAAGGATATTGTTGAACTTGTTTCAGGACCTTTCAAAGGTGAAAAGGCAAAAGTTATAAGGATTAACAAAGTCAAGGAGGAAGTGGTTGTTGAACTGCTTGAATCAGCAGTTCCAATACCTGTTACAACAAAGCTTGAGTCTGTAAGAATTGTAAGCAAAGAAGAAATGGGGGATGAGGAGTAATGGTTAAAAAAGTAATATCACTTCTTGTTGAAGCCGGCAATATGAAGCCTGGACCTGCACTTGGAACAACACTTGGACCAATGGGCATAAATATGGGGCAGGTTACTGCAAAAATAAATCAGGCAACAGCAGGATTTAAAGGTATGAGGGTTCCTGTTAGTCTTGTGATAGACATAAATACTAAGAATTTTGATGTTGAAGTAAAACAACCTCCTGTTTCACAGCTTATTAAAAAAGAACTTGGATTTGCAAAAGGCTCTGGTGCTGCAGGAAGCCAGATTGTAGGAGATATAACTTCACAGCAAGTTATTAAAATAGCAAAAGAAAAAGTTGGAAAAACACTTTCAAAGAATCTTAAGGAAGTTGTAAAAGAAGTTGCAGGAACATGTCTGAGCACAGGAGTTACAATTGATGGAAAAAATCCAAAACAGTTTATTAAAGACATTGAAAGTGGAAGTATAAAGATATAGCATAAAATATCAAAAAGTTTAAAAATACTATCAGAATTAAGGAATTAATATCCCGCATTCACTACTTCGGTAGGAGGGTTTAAAATGGATAAAAAAGAAATTATAAACGCAGTTAAAAAAGCAAGGGAAACAGCTAAAAAAAGAAGCTTTACCCAGTCCTTTGATATTTCTGTAAATTACAAGGAAATTGATTTAAAAAAAATAGAACCTATTGAAGTAGTTCTTGACATGCCCAAAGGGCTTGACAGAAAACCAAAAATATGTGCATTTGTTGATAAGTCCATGATTGTCAAGGCAAAAGACGCATTTGATTTAGCAATCCTTAAGGATGATTTTTCAAAGTACAACACCCCAAAACAAATAAGGAAACTTGCAGGGGAGTATGACATATTTGTTGCACAGGGAAACATAATGGTTGATGTTGCAAAATACTTTGGTAAATTTCTTGCTCCAAGAAATAAAATGCCCAATCCAAAATTAGGACATATCTTCCCGGCTGACATTGATTTAAAGCCAATAGCAGAAAAGATAGCAAGAAAACAGTATGTCAAAATAAAAAAAGCTCCTGTCACCCACTTATTGGTTGGAACTGAAAAAATGTCAGATGAAGATATTGCAGAAAATATCAACTATTCTATAGACAGTATAATTTCACATCTACCAGGCGGAAAAGCAAACATAAAATCTGTTTATGTTAAGCTTACAATGGGACCTGTAGTGAGGCTGATGTAAGATGGCTAAAGAATGGAAGCTAAAAAAAGTTGAGGATATAAAAAATCTTTTATCTAATTATGGTGTTGTTTCTCTCATAGATGTTGCAAATGTGCCTTCATCAGTTTTTCAAAAATTAAGGAGAGAACTTGAAAACAGTGTAATTTTTATATTCGCCAAAAAAAATCTTCTTAGAATTGCTCTTGAAAAATCAGGAAATGAAAAATTAAAAGAAATGTCTTCTAGCATAAGTGAATATCCTGCTCTTGTTCTTACAAATAATTCTCCTTTCAAGCTTTCAAAAATATTCCAGTCAAATAAAATAAAAACAGGAGTTAAGCCAGGACAGAAATCTCCGAGTGATATAACAATACCTGAAGGAGCAACTCCTTTTGCACCAGGGCCAATGATGATTATGCTTAACAAAAATGGTGTTAAGACAAAGCTTGAAGCAGGAAAAGTAATTGTTAAGGAGCCTTCAAAAATACTTGAAAAAGGGCAGAATGTTAATGCAGAAGTTGCAGATTTGCTTTCGCAGATGGATATAAAACCAATTGATGTTATGATTAAACTTGTAAAGGTTTATGAGAACGGAAATTTGTATGATGGAAAGGACATATTTGTTGATACTGAAAAAGAAATATCATCAATGGCACTTGCAAAATCTCAGGCAATTGCTCTTGCATTTAATGCAGAACTTATAATCAAGGAAACTGTTGGACATTTCCTTGCTAAATCACACTCACAGGCATCAGCTTTAGCATATGAAATCAGTTTTATAACTGATGAAAACAAAGGGGCGGTTTTGGGAAAAGCAAAGAGCCAGATGATGGCGCTTGCAAAAGAACTTAATGAGAAAAATCCTGAAGCATTATCCCCTGAACTAAGAGAAACTATTGTTGAACAGATGCTTGTGTAAAAGAGGTAATTGAAAATGGAATACATATATTCAGCTTTACTGCTTCACAAAGCAGGAAAGGAAATAAGCGAAGAAAATCTGAAAAAAGTGTTGACTGCTGCAGGCGTGGAAGTCAATGAAGCAAGAGTAAAGTCACTTGTGGCTGCTCTTGAAGGCGTTGACATAGCAAATGCAATCCAGAATGCGGCACCCGTTGCAGTATCATCTGGAGCAGCACCTGCCGGGGCTCATGCAGAAAAGAAAGAAGATAAACCTGAAGAGGCAAAAGTCAGCACAGAAGAAGCAGCAGCAGGACTTGGCGCATTATTTGGTTAAACTTTTTTAACCTTTTTTTAAAAACCAGCACCAACGTCCTATCGCTTTTTTAGTCCTGACTGAGTTCTAACGAAAGTTTTATAAATGACTTAAAATAGATTTATTTCTCACATGGAATACACAATCAAACCAATAAACGAAGGAATATTGGCTAAAGTAGAAAAAAGGGGTAAAAACCTAGAACTGCTTTACAATACAGGTAAGTTTAGTTCTTATAACAGCTCAAAAGACGAAAAAACTGCTTCAGTCATACTTAATGCGCTTTCTGATAACTCATTTGACTCAATAAGTTCTCTTGCAAAATATCTTGGAGTCAGTTATAAAGATGCTTACAAAACAGCACATACACTTGAAAAATCAGGATTAATTGAAATGAACGAGAATGGAAATAAGTGGGAAATAAAGCTTCCAGAATATGTTAAAAGAGAACTTGATGTTTTTGAGAACTATAAAAATAAAGAAATTTCTTATTCAGAAGAAAAAAGGGATAACTTTAGGAAAAAATGCAACTCTGAACTTGAGAGGATATTAACTAGCATAAAAAACAAAGAAGATGTTAATGAGTCAATAAAATTAATCCCAAAATACATGCTTGCAAATTTTAGTAAGTCATGCTTCAATGATGAAGGGGAATATGTGGATAAGGGAACAAATATTGAAATTGAACCTAAAATAAGACTTTTTAAGCAGGAATTTAGGGATTACTTCAAAATTGATGAATGTATTTGTGAAACCAAAGACAAGCTTATAGCTACTCTTGCAAAATTCTTTGAAAGTAATTTTAATGGACTTGGCTTGATAGCAGTTTGTTCAAGCAGGGGTTTTGATGAAATTGCTAGTTTAGATGAAGAAGAAATAAGTTTAACTACAACAAGCAACGGCGATTCATTACCTATTAAGGGAATCCATCTTCTTGGTGAAAAATTCAAAGAGATAAAGAGCGGGTATAATGATTTTGTTAAAATATTAAACAATGTAAAAAAAGGAGACCATACCTCACTTTGTCTGTCATACGGGGGAGGGGAGTTAATACTTAATATTTCTGAAAGAATCAACAATTTAGAAGAAGGATTTTCTTATTCAATTAGTTTAGAATATTACCCTTCTGCTATAAATACCTCTTCGGATGAAACAGCAGAACAAGGCGTTAAAAATTATGAATTTTCTCCTGAAGAAAGGATAATTAAACATGTTAATTTTGGGAAAATTTCAGATCTTCCCGTTTCAACAGGCATGAAGTCCATAGCTGGAGAATTAGGTAGAATAAGGAGCGGCATAAGATTTACACCAGAAGATTTTGAAAGTATTTTAAAATAAATACTTGGTAACTTCCATATTATCACTCTATTAATATTCCTGGCTTAAAAGGCATGGCTTTCATCGCTTTTATATCCTTGGAACTATCAGCATCAACAATCTCAACATCAGCATGATATTTTTCTTTAAGCATTAAACTCATTTCATTGAGAAGTGAAATTTCTCTTGACTTAGGTATTATTATATCAGGCATTCTTGAAGGATTCTTTACAATCATTTCAACTATGCCGGCAACTTCTTTTCCATGTTTTTTTGCTTCATTTGATTTCATCATCTCAGACATTATCATTCTGAAATCCTTGCCAAGAAGACTCTTGATTTTTCCAAAAACATCATACCTCCATGTCTGCGAAACAAAAAGGGTTATTTTTTTTGGTTTTGTTTTTACAAGTTTTAATATTCCGTTTATGTCATTCTCGACATTCTTGAAAAGTTCAACACCTTCTTCAACTTCTTTGTTTATGAAACTTCTTTTTATTTTAGGCCATTCAGCATTTGAGACAAACCCATTGTTCCCAAGAATCTCCCACAGTTCTTCACAGAAAAAAGGAGCAAAAGGAGCGTTCATTCTTGCAAAAACATCAAAAGCATAATTTATTGTTTCTTTATCAGCTAAATCTGTTCTTTTTAGATATTCTGAAATATCATTCCACATTGCATGGAATGTGTGCTGAAGCGCTGTCCTGTTTTTTAATTCATCAAGAGCTTTTGATGCCCCATGGATATGTTGCTGTATAACAGATAAAAGCCAAAGTTCATTTGCAGATTTTCTATTTGTTGTTTTTATATTTTTTGCAGTTTCAAGGATAATATCTATTTTTCTTTTGAAATTAACTGCATTTTCTCTTCTTAAATCAGCATCCATTAACCCCTCGGAAGTGTCCATTGATGCAAGTCTTGTTGCATCAGCACCATATTTATCAAGGGCGTCTCTCATAGTTATAAAATTTCCAAGGCTTTTGCTCATTTTTGCACCATCTACTTTTACATAACCATTTGCACTTATTGCAACAGGGCGCTTTGAAGGTTTGAACAAAGCAACATGATGGAATATAAAAAATGGAAGATGATGCGAAAGCAGGTCTTTTGCAGAAACTCTCATATCAACAGGGTAAAAATAATCAAATTCTTTTTTGATGCCATCAATAATACCCTTCTTTAAACCGGTTTTCTTTTCAATATTAGTTATCTTTTTTCCAAGAAGAACATAATCAAAAAAGTCTGCATTAAGATTTCTCTCTTTAACTTTACCGCTTGTTACAAATTTTTGTATTATGTAAAATGCCATATAGATGGTGCTGTCACTGAGTGATTCAATAATCCATTCTTTGTCCCATGGAAGCGGGGTTCCAAGTCCGGATTTCCTTGCACACGCCTTGTCTTTCATGCCTTTTACTGAATTTTCAAGCCAGTTTCTTGCTTCTTCAGGATAAATCTTCATTTTTGAAAGGTGCTTCAATGTTTCTCTTTTCCATTTTTCATCCGAATATTTCAGGAACCATTGATTTTGTATCAACTTAATATGACAGCATTTGGTGCATCTGCATATAACTTCTTCAGAACATTCATGAAGGATTACAGCATATCCTTCTTTAATAAAATCCTTGGATATCCTTTCTTTACAGTCCTTAACCATGAGTCCTTTGTACTTACCGCAATTTTCATTAAGCAAACCTTTGTGGAATTCCATTTTGTATATCTGTTTTGTTGCTTTTTCCAGCTTTTCATGTTCATGCTGGTTCTGTATCTTCATATCTTCAACAAGCTTAATTGCAGGATTTTTACCAAGCCCGGGGGTGTCAATAAGATGAATCGGCTTGAAATTAGCATGTATGTCTTTAAGAGCAATGTAGTCATATGGTGCATGAGTAGGAACAGACATTACAATTCCTGTCGCATTTTCAGGATTCACAAAATCAGCAGGATGCATGCTTAACCATTCTTTTGTTATTGGATTCTGAACTTTTTCCTTTAAAAGCTCCTTGCCTTTAATCTTACCAACTTTTTCAGGATTAAAGTTTTGGTCTTTCATTTTTTCAAAGCATGGTTCACTTGTTATCCACACTTCATTTCCAATTTTCGCTTTTACATATTCAACATCGGGATTAATCCACATATTCACAACACCATACACTGTTTCAGGACGAAGTGTAGCAGCCGGAATTATCTCATTGTTTTTATTTCTGAATTTTATTGCAATATACTCAACTATTGTTGCATTTTCACCCCTTAATCTTTCATGTTCTCCTGTTGCAGATTCACAGTCAGGACAATAAACTACTGGGTGAGAGCCTTTGACAACAAGCCCCATATTTTTAAGAGTTTTATATTGCCATGTTATAAAGTTGTTATAGCATGGATTAAGCTTTGTGGTGTAGAATGTTCTTCTCCAGTCAATAGCAGTTCCAAGTTCAGTTAAGTCTTTTCTCCAAGACTTTAAAAAATAATTTACAATATGTTCCGGATTGCTGAATTTCTGCAGGTCTTTTTCAGGAATACCGCTTTTTTTAAGAGCTTCAATCTGGCTTTTGTCTTTTTTCGCAATTCTTTTTGAAACCCCCATAATAGGTTCTCCAGTTGCATGGAACCCCTGGGAAAAAAGAACATTATAACCCTTCATGCGTTTGTATCTTGCAATAACCTCGCACCTTGTGAATGTGTAAAGATGCCCTGCATGCATTGCACAGTTTATATAAGGATATGGAAAGGTAATCAGATGCCCTTTTCTTTTTTTATCAGGTTCAGCTTCAAAAATTTTGTTGTCGTGCCATCTTTTAATCCATTTTTCCTCTAATTTTTTAGCATTCATATTATCCACTTTAGAAAGCTATTATTTATAAATTTAAAGCTATGTCACCCATCTAATTTAAATAATTTGTGAAATCTAAAAGGTATGATGAAATCATACAGTAAAATAGAAGGATACTGTGTACTTGAAAATGGGAAAAGAGAGTTCAGTTATGCTACCCTTGTTGATGATGAGGGAGATATTGTTGGAAACTACGACAATGAAGGAAATTTCACAAAAGTAGTTGATAAAAGCCTGATAAAAAAACAGGGAAAAAACATATGGGATATAGAAAATGCTCTTGAAGAGCTATGCTGTAATGGTTTTGTATTGGAAGATAAGCTGAAAAACATGCTTGGATTGCATGATTTTTCAGATAGAAGTGATTATTTAACCAATCCAAAAGAAAAATTAAAGCAGCTCCTTTTGGAGGATGAAAATAAGGCGCCTGAACATAATCTGTCAGGTGTTTACAAATCTGTTGCATGGCTAGAACATGATGAACTTGTCTCTTTCTGTGTGCAGATGATTGACAAGTATTACTTTCACGTTAAAAACCATAGATGTCTTGATATCGAAGAATTAAAACATTTTGCCAATTCTGTTGATTCTGAAAAAAAAGAAATTTACAAATCAAAATTAAAGAGCTTTAACACTGAAACAGAGCATGTTTTGGAAAAAATTTTATCAGAACTAAAAAGTTCAAAAGATATGAACATCTACAAAAAAAACAGCGTATTAAAAGATTTTTATGAGTTTATTGAAAACAGCATTAAAAAACTAAGAGAAGAAGCATTGCTTTCATTGTTTCCTGAAAAATTAATTGAAAAAGAAAAAATACTAATAACTGAAATAACAGACGGGATAGACTATTCAGATAGAACTCCTATTAACCAATCAACAATAACTATTGATGACAACTGCTTTTCAGACGTCATGGAGCATATGAAAAGAAACAGCTTTGCATTTACAAGTGAAGGAGAAACCTGGGCTGAAAGAGAGAAAAATAAAATTATGAGGAAATTTTTGGGAACATGCAGAAATCCGGAACAGATATTTATAGGACAGAATGATGATAAAAGAACCAAAGTCAATATATTAGAAGAATCAATTGATGGATTATGCAATGAATCTTTGTCCAGTGGTAATGATTTAATTGAAATCTACATGAATATGCTCCAGTTTGATGATAAAATGCTTAAAGATACTGCTGTGATGCTTATTGACAAATATTATAGTCACAGAAAATCATTTCTTTGTCTTGATGAAAATGAATTCAATGGATTAAGCCAGATACTTGAAAATGAAAAAACACGGAAATACATGACGCTTTCTGGAATAATTTACAGTTCATCAAAAAGTATACTTAAGGATATGCTGGTTAAGTTAAAAGAATTTGATTTGTCACCATATAAAGAAAATAAAGCAGTAATTAATTTTTTCAGCATTGTTAAGCAAACCATTGGAAGTCTGGAGAAAGTCCTGAAAGAAATTTCTCCAGAAAATATGAATAATTTCATAAAACCTGAAGCATATCTTAACACACATATCTTTACTAATGAGAGGTGGGAGATATGGGCAGACAATATAAGGTATTGGTGGAATAAGGGGGAAGGTAAAAAATTAAATGCTTTTATTGGTTCTTTAAAGAACGTCTTTAGTAAAAAGAGGCATAAGGCAATTTTATAAATTTTAATCTTTATTTAATACCTGTGAAATACCTGAAAAAACAACAAAGGGAAATAGTCCAATACTGGGAAAATGGTGTGTGTATAAAAGAAATTGATTTAAGTCCTGTTAGAAGCTTTGAGAGAATGCTTGAAAAGAGTCTTGCTGAAGAATACAACCTAAGTGTGCTTGAAAACAATGTTGTTTTGAAAGAACACAATATTCCTTACTTTAATGAACAGGCAAATAAGATGGATAGCGAACAGCTCAATTATATTGTTAATTATCTTGTAACGGAAATAATAAAACGTTCCAGGGGAGAGCTTATACTTCTTGATGGAAAAGAAAGAGGTTACAAAAGAGGTTTATTTAATCTTTCAGAAGATGCTAAAGTTAATGAATTTGAATCAGAACTTGAAAAAGAACTTGATGAGAATTATGTGCGGTGTGTCAAGGAATCAACATTTGTTTTAGGAGATTATGATTTTTGCTTTTTCCTGGAAAAAGCAAGAGACATGGGTAAAAATCAGCTTAAGGATGCAGTTAGTTATCTTATTCCAAAGCTTATAGAATGTTCAAGAACTGAAACTAGGCTTTTGTTTGATGAGAGATATCAGAATGAGCATAAAACAAAGCTGAAAAATTGTTTTGAATTTTGGAGGAAAATCCACAGCGCACAGAAGGAGCAGGGTTTATTGGATAAAAATAATTACAGATACTCAGGCAATGACAATGAATGAAAAAGAACTTGAGGAACTGACTTCTGGAAAAAGCCTTACTGCAAACAGTTTGATATATTTTCCAAAACAAAGCATAACTTCGGATGATTCCATATATCTTCACAAGCAAAGCCAAACCTCAGAAGATTCAATTTTTGTAAGAGAGGAAACCACTTCTATTGACAGCTTTGAAAAATCATTAAGACAAAAACTTTAAATATGCTTTAATTAACACTTATTATTGCTTAAAGGCCCCATAGCCTAGCCTGGATAGGGCGACAGCCTTCTAAGCTGTAAGTCCGGGGTTCAAATCCCCGTGGGGTCATTTGCTGGGGGTGTGGTGCAACCCGGTAACATAGCAGGCTCCAGAAAGCAAACAAAGGTAATCTGAGGCTTTTCAGCCAGTGAGGAAATGTCTGGAGCAAAGCAATCAGTTAAAATCTGATGCTTGGAGTTACCTGCCGATCAGGGTTCAAATCCCTGCACCCCCACTTTTAAAAGATTTTATAAGTTTTTAGTAGCGTCTCTCTTCTATGGTCAAAAGGATAATACTATTCTCCATAATGATTTTGGCAGTTTCATCTGCATTTGCTCTTAAGATAACTGATGTGAGCTTTGACAGAGATGATTACATGTCTGGAGATGACATGATTGTAAGGATAAAAGTTTCAAATGAAAAATCCGTCAATGATTTTGCATATATACGGGTGATTTATAAAGACACAATACTAAAACAGGATGCAGTCAGTTTTCTCATCCGCCCTCTGTCAAATGTTGAAAGAACAATATCTCTTAAAGCTCCAGTTCTTGATGATAATTCAAACATAAACTTTGAATTCAAGCTTTACAGCATGTCTGGAATAAATGTTGACAGCAGGATAAAAACAGTTTCTGTTTTAACACCTTATAGTTTATTTGAAACAGGCATAGTTCCTGTGTCTGAAGATGTTTTTCCAGGAGAAACTGCTGTCATGCAGCTTGAAGTTTCAAATCTTGGAAATTTAAATGATTATTACACTGTATATGTTGAGGGTTGGGAAAGGGAATTTATTGCTCTGCAGAAAACAAAACTTGAACTTCCCCCTAATTCACATAGTTCTGTAAGAATATCCTTTTCAATTCCTTATAGGATGGTTCCTAAGCAATATAACCCAATAATAAAAGTCTGTTCTTCAAGAGGGGTATGCAAAACAAATGAATTTAGCATTAATGTTCTTGAATATTCAAATTCAGTTATAAGTGGACAGGACAACATGACTTTTGCAATTGGTGGAGAAAAATCCTATAAGATTGATGTTTACAATGATGGAAATGTAAAAAGGGATTACCTTGTTTCAGTGCCTGAGGATATGAAAGATATAATTAAAACATCCCCTGCCGAATTCTCTCTTAACCCTGGAGAAGGAAGAACAATAGAATTATCCATCAATTCACAGCTTTTTGAAGAAGGCGCTTACAGTGTTGATGTTAAGATAACAAACAAAGACGAGGAAATAAACAAACAGTTTGCATTTCATATAACCGGGAGTGCAATAGGTTTTGGTGGGGATATATCTGGGGCAATAATCGCTGTTATTCTTGTTGCCGGAGTAAGCAGTTATGTTTTCTGGAGATATCAGGTTTTTACAAAAAAGAAAAAGTATGAATACTGGAAATAAAAACAAACTTTTTAAATAGAACAAAACCTTCTTTTTTATTATGAAAGGGGAACTTACAGGAGATAATGTCATAATTTACGGTGATAAATCAAAAAGTTTTTATGACAAAGGCTGTTTTGGAAGTTTTGAAAAGAATAAGCTGATATTATCCTTAACAGAAGCCCTCTACTTAATGGAAAAGGAAAGAATAGAAGTATATGAAAAAGAAAAAAAACTTGATTTTGATTCATTCATTAAAAAAGCGCAGAAAATAGAACCTAAGTTTTGGGTGAAGTATCATGTTTACAAAGATATACGTTCAAGAGGGTATATAACAAAAACAGCTCTTAAATATGGTGCAGATTTTAGAGTTTATGACAGAGGCAAGCTTCCAGGGACTCATGCAAAATGGGTTTTGTTCTGTGTAAGTGAAAGCGAAGGATTTGTTTGGCAGCAGTTTACAGCAATGGGGAGAGTTGCACATTCAACAAAGAAAAAACTGCTTATAGGGATTCTTGATGCAGAGAATGATGTTACTTACTATGAAGCAGACTGGACAACACCCTGATATTCCTCCCCTCAAACTTTAAAATTCAAGGGAACACCCTGATATTCCTCCCCTCAAACTTTAAAATTCAAGGGAACACCCTGATATTCCTCCCCTCAAACTTTAAAATTCAAGGGAACACCCTGATATTCCTCCCCTCAAACTTTTCTGTTTCTTATATACTCTGCAAGTTCAATAAGAAATATTTTTGCACCTTTATCAATAACAGTTGAATTTATTATTTTTTTAGCTTCATCAATTGACTCATCAATCACAGAAACTACTTTTTCACCAGCACCTGTTCTGTTAAAAACATCTCTTATTTTTTCAATCTCCTGTTCACTAAGATTTTTTTTGCCAAGCACACTTCTTATAAAAATAACATCCTCATCAGTCCCATTTTCAAGAACATGGTTTACAAACAATGTTCTTTTTCCTTCACTTATGTCGCCACATTTTTTCTTTCCGAATTCTTTTTCAGAATATATGTCCATTAAATCATCCTGTAGCTGAAAAGCCCTGCCCATAAACCTTGCATACTGAGTTATTGCTTTTTGGATTTTAGAATCAACACCCGCAAGAGTCATCCCTATTTTTAGAGGTGCAGTAAATGTGTATTCAGCAGTCTTATTGTTTATCATCTTCATATAATCTTCTTGACTTATATCCTTATTGAGTTCTCCTGAAATAACATCAATATTCTGTCCATGTATTGTTTTTATAATAGTTTCATTGATTATTTTTAATGCATCCATTTTTTTATTATCTTCAAAATCACATTTTGCAATACAGTCATATGCATAAACACATAAGATGTCCCCTGCTAGTATAGCCATTGAATTCCCATATTGGAACTTTCTTTTGTCATCTTTAGTGTTCTCGTAGTAATTTTCAAAGAATTTGTGAACAGTAATCTTCCCCCTTCTTAAACTTGCCTCATCCATAATATCATCGTGTATTAAAAAATAATTATGGAGTAATTCAGTGCTGAGGCTTGCACGTATGATATCTCTGTGAAGCTTGTTGCCTTCAAGACAGTACCCAATAAGCATACATATTGGGCGTATTCTTTTTCCGCCCCTTAACACAAAATCCTTTATGATCTGGAGCATTTCAATTTCACTTTCAGAATACTCTTTTCTTTTTTCCTCAAAAAAGAATTCAAGCTCAGCATCAATCATTTCAGTGAATTCCTTTACTTTTTGGCTGAAATCCATATTGAGATTGAAATAAGTTATATTTATAAACCAAACTAAAATTCTGGATAGATAATATTTTTATAGTATGAAAATGAATAATATTAATATAATGCTAAAAATAGGAATGATAATTGGGTTAATCGTAGTTGTTTATTTGGTTTTCCTTTTACCAACGCCATTTCAGGATTTAAACTGGGTTAAAATACCATTAAATCCAGCCCAGTATTATCTGCCTGTTTTCAGGGCGTCATTTGATTTTTATGAAGATATCGCTGAAATAGAAAATTATGAATTGTTTTTAATGGAAAAATCACTAGTATATGTTTTTGACAACAGCACAGCAAATTATTTTTCACTTGAATCAGCAGGTGGAACTCCAATACATTATTATTCATTTGTTAAAACTAACGGAGAATATGGTTTAATAAGCGTATGGAACTGTTCAAGAAGCTTTTATATGACGGAAGGAAGCGCAAAGGACCAATATTCTTTTGAATCTATGAAAACAATGATACAGGGGTATGTGTGTCTGCAATGAACTGGAAATCACCATGGATATTTGTAATAGGGTTGTTTGCAGTAATGCTTGAATTTTTTGAGTATGTTACTTATGGTAAAAGCTATCTTTTTGGGCCTTTTATAGGAGCAATACTGCTTTCAAAGAATTTCTCAGAAAATAAACTGCCTAAGGTAGCAATGATACTTAGAATTGTTGCTATTCTCATAGGTGTAATGATACCAATAATACTTATTTTTTCTTTGTAAACCCATAACTTAGAGGTATAGAAACCTTTTTTAAACTGTTAGCGTTTCTAATATCCTTATGGTTAGAGTTGCTAAAACAATAGGGCAGTATGAACTTCATTTTGAACTTGGGGAGGTTGATACTGTTGAAAAGATATCGGCTTTAATAGAATGCGGAAAAATAGGCATGCCAGGGCTTCTTATTAACGCAATAATCGCTGTCCAGCACGGCAAGGGAATTATCAAAACAGAAAAGCAGGCAGATGCTTTTGAAGAAAAACTCATGAAAGAGTTTAAACAGCTTAGAAATGCATATTATGAAGAATTTAAGCTTATGGAAAGGGATGATGTTGACTGGAAAGAAGTCATGCAGGATTTGCTTGTAATAGCACTTGAAGATTTGTTTTCAAAATATCTTTGAATAACAAAGTTAAAATATAATCCTTTTCTTATTTTATTCTAATGACATCTGATTTTAAAGTTACCCCATGGGAAACAACTGGAGAGGTTGATTATGAAAGGCTGATAAAGGACTTTGGAGTTGAAAAAATAACAGATACTCTTCTTAAAAAAATAGAAAAGCATGCGGGAGAACTCCATTATTTTCTAAGAAGAAAAATATTTTTTGCACACAGGGATATGAACTGGCTTCTTGAAAAATATGAAAAAGGGGAAAAATTCTTTTTATACACTGGCAGGGGGCCTTCGGGTAAAACACACCTTGGGCATTTAGTCCCTTATATTTTCACAAAATGGATTCAGGATAAATTTGATGTTGAGCTTTATTACCAGCTGACTGATGACGAGAAATTCCTTTTTAAGCAGGATATGTCCCTTGAAGACACAAATTCACTTGCTTATGAAAATGCAAAGGATTTTATGGCTCTTGGTTTTAATCCAAAAAAGACACACATAATTATAGACAGTGAATATTCAGGAAAACTATACCCTCAAGCCATTAAAGTTGCAAAAAAACTTACATTTTCAACTGTAAAATCAGTTTTTGGACTTAATGACAGCAGTAATGTCGGACAGATTTTTTTCACAACAATACAGGCAGTTCCTGCTTTCCTTCCTTCAGTGCTGAAAGGTAAAAATATACCCTGTTTAATTCCTCATGCAATAGATCAGGACCCTCATTTTAGAATAACAAGAGATATTTTACCAAAACTTGGATATTACAAACCAGCATCCATCCAATCGGTTTTTCTTCCACCTCTTGAAGGAATTGCTGGAAAAATGTCCTCTTCAGAAGGACAGGCAGTATATCTTACTGATTCTCCTAATGAAGTCAGAAAAAAAATAATGAAGTATGCATTTTCAGGAGGAAAAGACACTGTTGAAGAACATAGGAAAAAAGGAGGCAACACAGACATTGACATTTCTTACCAATGGCTGAGATTCTTTGAACCTGATGACAGAAAACTTGCCAATATCAAAGAAAAGTATGAATCAGGACAGATGCTTACGGGAGAAATCAAGCAGATACTTGTGGATAAAATAAACAAATTCCTTGAAGTTCTGAAAAAAAACAGGGAAAAAGCTGAAAAATCAGTTGAAAAATGTATTTTAAGAGATTAAACTTTATATATGAAAAATACTTTTAGTATCTAATGAAAAGAGCGCTCTTTTTTGCAGTATTGCTACTTCTTTCAGTTTCCCCCATACTCGCAGAAAAAATTTCAGAAGTGCATATAAAAATACCTGGTGTGAGAGTAACATCTGATGGAAGCTATCAAGGGCTTCTTGCAGATTTGTATGTTGAAATTCATGACGGAAATGGAAGGACTTTTGTTGATACTATGCCTCTAACAGAGGTTGACACTCAGGCAGGAGCACGTCTTGCACGCCAGGTTTCCTGTGATTTGCTTGCAGATTCAGCAGATTCAGTTGTTGATGACTGTTCAAAATATGATTTCTTTTATATAATACGTTCAGAATACTCTATGATAGGAGGGCCTTCAGCAGGAGCATCTATGGCTGTTGCAACAATGTCAGCCATGCTTAATAAAACAATAAATCCATACACTGTAATGACAGGAACAATAAATCCAGACGGTTCAATAGGGCCTGTCGGAGGGATTCTTGAAAAAGCATATGCTGTGTACCTTAGCGGAGGTAAATATTTTTTAATACCAAAAGGACAGTCAAAGGTTTATGTTCCTGATACAACAACTTCACAGAGTTTCGGATGGACTTTTATATCGAGTGGTGTCCGGGAGGTTGATATTGCAGGTTATGCAAAAGCAAACTGGGGGATTGATGTTGTAGAAATTTCATATTCTGAATATGCTCTTCCATACTTCATAAATTATGAACTTGTAAGGGAAGATATTGGAAGCATTGAATTTGCAACAGAACAATATACCCAGGCTATGAGAAAAATGGCGGATTACCTTGTTTTTGTAGCAGAGGGATATGTTTCAGTATTGAGAGATGCATCAAATTCAACAGAATTAAATCAGGTATATGCTGTGCTTGCTCCTCAGTGGCTCAGTGCAGAAGAAACACACCTTAAGGAAGCAGTTGAACTTTATAATAAAACCCAGTATTATTCAGCAGCGAGCAAAGGGGTTATAACAGCGTCAAATTCTTTGTATTATTTTAATTTAATACAATATGAAGCTTCATCAAACAAAAGCAAATTTGTTTTTGATTTTATAAGCGATGTTGAAAAAGAAATACAAGATGCTGAAAATTTAATTGAAAAGCATGTTGATTCAGTTTATGACATTGAACTTCTCACAGTAGCATACGACAGGATAAAAGAAGCTATTGATTTGATTGACAGGGCAAAACAGTATTACATGATAAGAGATTATGTAAATGCACTTGGTTATTCAAGCCTTGCTTCAATAAGAAAAGAAACCTCTTTAATATGGGCAAGTGTAACTGATGATTTCACAGGTAATTTGGATGTTGTATTTGAGCCTTCAAAAATGAGCAGTCTTGCTCTTGAAAGATTTGAACTTGCGAAGTCTTCAGTGGTTTATGCAGAACTTCTTACGTCCGGAAGTTTTCTCAACTATGCGTCTGAGGGACTTAGCAAAGCAGCCACTGCACTGGCAAAGGAAGAATATGTTTTCGCACTTTTTGAAGCAATAGAATCAAGAGCAAATGCAAATCTTGCAATGGAATTAAGAGAAGCAACAGATGAAATGATTCAGGAAAGACTAAGCAAAAAAAGAGAAGATGCAATTTATGCAATACATCAGGCGGAAAAGCAGGGCATGCTCCCTATATTAGCGCTTTCTTACTTGGAATATGCTTCTGAATTTTCAGAAGATGCTCCTGAAACAGCTCTTCAGTTTTATGCTTATTCAAAAGAATTTGCTGAAATAGCAAAAGAACTTTCAAATGCTCTTTTAGGTGAAACATCATATTCTGAAAACACAATTACTATAAACCCAACCAATATTGCTTCATTCCAATACAGCAATGAAATTATAGTCTTTTCATTCCTTCTTGGATTTGCAATAGGACTTGCATTTGTAATAATAAAAGTGGGGCTTTAATAACAATTAAAAAACCAGCTATTTTCTATTATACAATGGCTAATCTGTTCAGGATAACATCAGAACACCCTTTAGTAGGTTGTATTGCATATGGTATAATTGACAGAGGAACTAATTTAATACAGATACGCCCCTCTTCTTCATGCCCTTTAAACTGTATATTCTGTTCAACTGATTCAGGCCCTTTCGGAAAAAGAAAAACTAATTATGAGGTTGAATTAAATCATCTGCTTGCTGGATTAAAGGAAATAGCAGAATACAAAAATGAAAGCCTTGAGGCATATATTGACAGTACAGGAGAGCCGCTGACTTACCCTTACATTGTTGATTTGGTAAAGGGAATTTCAAAAATTAAAAATTATTCTACAATTTCACTTCAAACTAATGGGGTCCTTCTTACAAGGGAAAAAGTTGATGAACTTAAAAAAGCAGGGCTTGACAGGATTGACTTGTCAATTAACAGTTTAATACCTGACAAAGCAAAACTAATATGTGGTGCAAGTTCATATGATGTTGAAAAAATAAAGGATATTGCAGAATATATTGCAAAATCAGGAATAGAACTTGTTATAACTCCTGTTTGGGTTCCTGATTTGAATGATGAAGATATTGAACCAATAATCCAGTTCGCAAAAAAAACAATCCATAACAAAATTTATCCTATTCTTGGTATACAGAACTTTCTTAAGCATAAAAGAGGAAGAAAACCAAAAGGCGTAAAAGAAAAGCCTTGGAAGGAATTCTACACGCAGTTAAAAGTTCTTGAAGATAAACATAACGTAAAGCTCATACTTTCACCAGAGGATTTCGGCATGAGAAAAGTAAAATCACTTCCCATCACAATAAGGAAAGGAGAAAAAGTAAAAGTAAAGATATTTGCTCCCGGTTGGATGCCTGGTGAAATGCTTGCAACAGCGAATGCAAGGGCAATAACAGTAATAAACTGCAATGCTAAAATTGGTTCCTATAAAGAAGTAAGAATAATTGAGAACGCAAACAATTTATATCTTGCAAGATAAGTTCGAACAAAAACCTTATAATAATACTTTTTGATAATAATAGTTATGGTTAAGGAAGATAAGATAGCATCAATTGCTGACTTAGCATCATTCTGCAAGAAAAACGGATTTGTGTTTCAGAGTGGTGAAATCTATGGTGGTTTGGCAGGTTTCTGGGATTATGGGCCTTTAGGTGCAGAACTGAGGAATAATATTAAGTCATTATGGTGGGGTGCTTTTGTAAGGAAAAGAGAAGATGTTGTTGGTATTGATGGGGCGATAATAACCCATCCAATGGTTTGGAAAGCAAGCGGACATGTAGACAGTTTTACAGACCCTCTTGTTGACTGTTTAAAATGCAAGGAAAGGCATAGGGCTGATAATATGCTTGAAGATGTGGGTGTTGAAAATGCAGACGCATTAAGTATAGAAAGAATGGATGAGTTAATACAAAAAAAGAAAATCAAGTGTCCGAAATGCAAAGGCGATTTGGGTAATGTAAGAAGATATAACTTAATGTTCAGAACCCAGGTGGGGCCTGTGGAATCTGAGTCAAGCATTTCTTATCTGCGTCCTGAAACAGCACAGTTAATATTTTCTAACTTCCAGTTTGTCCAGAAAATAAACAGAATGAAGCTTCCGTTTGGAATTGCACAGATTGGAAGAAGTTTCAGAAATGAAATATCACCAAGAAATTTTCTATTCAGAGACAGAGAATTTGAACAGATGGAAATTGAATTTTTTGTGCATCCTGATGAATATAACAAATGTCCTTTTATGGATGAAGTCAATGAACTGGTTCTAAATGCATACTCTTCAGAGAACCAGCTTAAAAAACAGAAAATGAAAAAAATTGCTTTAAAGGAACTTGTAAAGAAAAAGATAATGAAAGCAAACTGGCAGGCATACTGGATAGCAAAGCAGTATTACTGGTTTATTGAATTGGGAGTAAGTCCTGATAATTTAAGAGTAAGACAGCACCTTCCTGATGAAAAATCACATTATGCTCTTGATACATGGGATATAGAATACCAGTTTCCATTTGGATGGAAAGAACTTCAGGGCATAGCAAACAGAACAACATTTGACATGACACAGCACATGAAATACAGCAAAAAAGACTTGCAGTATTTTGACGAGGAAACTGGAAAGAAAGTTGTTCCTTATGTTGTTGCAGAACCTTCACAAGGTGTTGAAAGAGCATTCCTTGTTTTTATAACTGATTCATACAGAAAAGAAAATTCAGGAACAAAAGACGAAAGAGTTGTATTAAAGCTCCATCCAAAACTCTCTCCAATTAAGATTGCGGTATTTCCACTTCTGAAAAATGATGATAATCTTGTAAAGAAATCAAGAGAAATATTTAATGAATTAAGGGAACACTTTGAAACATTCTATGATTCATCCGGGTCAATAGGAAGAAGATACCGCAGAATGGATGAAGTCGGCACACCTTACTGCATAACAGTTGACCATAAAACAATTGAAGACAATACTGTAACAGTAAGAGACAGGGATTCAATGGAACAGATGAGGGTAAAAACAGACGAATTAGTTAATTATTTACGAGAACTTCTCAGCGGAAAAATAAAATTCAGCAAATAAAAATCATGTTTTTATAACAATCAAAGGAACATAAAGTTCTTCACTGCTTAACCCTGAATGACTTCCTTTGTTAAATTCAGTTTTTTCATGTACAAGAAAATCCCTGATGTTATAACCTTTCTTTGCAATAAGTGTATAATCACCTATTCTGTCAAGAAATTTTTTATCCGGCTTGTATAACCCAAATAAATTCTGCTTTACAAGAAATTCACTTTTGTAAATATCACATTTATTTTTAAGTTTTGTTTTAACAAGCCTCTCAAATTCCTTTGCCCTGCCATATTTCAAATAACAGTAAACCGACCTTTCATCACCTGAAAATGGAAGTGCAAGACAGTCGTAGATGTCCGGGTAATTATTTATATTGAGATGATTATGACATTCCATCAACCCATGGTCAGCAGTTATTAACAGGGTTGTTTTTGTTCCTTTAAGTGATTTGACAAGCAACTCAACTTTTTTATCAATATGTTTAAGATGTTTTTTCAGTAAAGACGTTTTTAATCCCTTGCTGTGTGCAATTGAATCAAACTCAGGCCAATATGCTGAAATATATTTTCTACCTTTTATTTTTATTACTTTTTTAATCTGGTTGAAAAAACCAGCCATATTCTTGTAAGAATACGCCCTGTTTCTTAAATCCGCCTTTGCTATGTTTTCATGAGTTATGTTGTATGTTTTTACTTTCAATTTATTGTAAAAAGGTTCAGGGAAAAATTTTGATTTACTAACCTTATTTTTTGAAAATGATTCCCCTCCAAATCTTGCTGAAAAAGGCAGTATTTTAGAAACAACACCAAGTTCTTTAAGATAAACAAACCAGCCAGTGTATCCTGTCTGTTGTGTAGGAAGCCCTGTTCTAAAAGCAGTTATGGCAGAAGCTGTTGTAGTTGGAAACACAGAAGTTATCTTTTGTTTTATATTATTTTGAAGAAAAGTTCCTTTACCTGTTGTAGTTAGATAATCATAACCAAGCCCGTCAATTACTATCAACACAAGGTTCTTTGAATCAGTTAAATCCTTAATGTTAAGCCCTCTTAACGGTTTGTACATTGGTTTGCCTCCAAGAGATTTTGAAACAGAACTAATAAGATTTACAATACTGCCTCCCTCATAATCAGGCTTTAACAACATATACCTGTGTAAAACTCTTTTAATTATTAATATATTGTTTTATGCCACTAAAAACATGATTTTTCAGCATAACATAAACAATAAAAATAATAACATTGTAGTTAGAACAATAATGGAAATTGGTTCTCTTCATATAATTGAAAGAAAAATAATCAAAGCTCTTGGAAAACTTGGAAAAGCAGATGTAAATGCTGTTTCGAAAGAAACAGGGCTGAATGATTCCCAGACAAGGAGGGGCGTGGAATGGTTAAGAAACAAAGAAATTGCTGAAGTCAGCCAGCACACAAAAGAATTTGTTAAGTTAGAAAAGAATGGATTTAGATATGCAAAAGAAGGCATGCCTGAAAAGAGGTTTATAAACTCTCTTGTAAGGCCATTAATGCTTAATGAAATAAGAGAAAAAGTAAAACTTGACAAAGACGAACTTAATTATTGCATAGGAAATTTAAAGAAAAAAGCATATATCTCCTTTGAACAGGGTAAAATCAAGCTTACAAGTCTTGCAAAGAATTTTTCAGAATCTCCAGATGCCAATAAGGAATTTCTTAACCTTCTTTCCAAAGGAGAAATAAGCACTGAAAATTTAAATGAAGAACAGAAGTCAATGATTAAGAATCTTAAGGAAAGAAGAGATATTCTCTCAGTTGAAATCAAAACAGAGAGGATATATTCTTTATCAAAGAAGGGGGTAGGTATTCTTTCTGAACTTAAGGATGACGCAGAAGATTCTATTGGAAAATTAACTTCAGAGATGCTAAGTTCAAAGTCCTGGAAAAACAAAAAATTCCGTTCATATGATATAAATGCAGAGCCGCCTAAAATAATGACTGGAAAAAAACATCCTTACAAAAGCTTTCAGGAGGGGCTTAGAAGCAAGCTCGCAGAACTTGGATTTAAGGAAATGACAGGGCCTATTGTAGAACATTCCTTTTACAACTGCGAAGCTCTATTTATGCCACAGGACCACCCCGCAAAAGGAATTCATGATTTATATTATATTAAAAATCCCAAGAAACAGGGAAGCTTGTCTTCAATAAATAAAACACTGCAGAATGTCAAGAAGATGCATGAAGAAAAATGGAAATATAGATTCAGCGAAGCAGAATCTGAAAAACTAGTGCTACGTTCACAGGGAACAGCGCTTAGTGCAAGAATGCTTATGGACAAAAATCTTGAAATGCCTGGAAAATATTTTGCAGTATCAAAGGTTTACCGTCCAGATATAACTGACTGGAAGCATTTAAGCGAATTTTATCAGGTAGAGGGCATTGTGGTTGATTATAATCTTACATTAAGGGATTTGTTTGGTATGTTAAAGCTGTTCGCTGAAGAAGTTGCCCATGCTGAAAAATACAAAATAGTTCCGGGATATTTTCCTTTCACAGAACCAAGTGCAGAGCTTCACTGTTTTGTAAATGGCAAATGGGTTGAAATGGGAGGCTCAGGAATATTCCGTCCTGAACTTACAAAACCACTTGGCATTGATGCAACAGTTATTGCCTGGGGACTTGGAATTGACAGGCAGTTTATGTCAAAGAAAGGAATAAAAGACATAAGGGATGTTTACAGTTCAAATATTGACTGGCTTAGAAAAACGGATGTGATTGTATAATGCCTGTAATGGAGATTTCATTTAAGGATTTGGAGAAGCTTGTGAAAAAACCTCTTCCAAGAAAATCAGATGCACTTTGGGATATATTCAGTAATCTTAAATCAGAAGTTGAAAACATTGAAGGCGATAATTTAAAAATAGAACTTACAGACACAAACCGTCCTGATTTATGGTGCGTAGAAGGATTTGCAAGAAGCCTTAAAACAATAATTTCCTCAGGGAAAGTTCCTGACTATTATGCGAAATCATCAAACAGCACAGTGGTTGTTGGAAAAGGAATAAACAAGGTCCGTCCTTTCATAGCAACAGCGGTCCTTAAAAATGTAAAATTAAATGATGAAATGATAAAACAGATTATGCAGTTCTCAGAAAGGCTTGATACAACTGTTGGAAGAAAAAGAGCTAAAACATCAATAGGAATTTACAATCACCACATGATTAAATTCCCTGTTCATTACAAATTAGTTTCTCCCAAAACAAAATTTGTTCCTCTTGGATTCAGTGAAAAAATGACTATGCTAGATATCCTTGAAAAACATCCTAAGGGAGTTGAATACGGACACATACTTAAGGGATTGAAAAAGTATCCAGTTCTTGTTGATTCAAAGGGAAAAATACTTTCAATGCCTCCCATTATAAATTCAAATGATTTAGGAAGGGTTACTGAGAAGACAAGAGAACTTTTTGTAGAAGTTACTGGAACTCACAAAGAAGCAGTAAAATATGTACTGAATAACATTGTTCTTGCATTTGCAGACAGGGGAGCAACTGTTCATAGTTCAACAATAAATTACAACAGCAGGAAAGAAAGAACTCCTGATTTGTCAAACCAGAGGATGCAGGTTGAGGTTTCAGAAATCAACAGAGTAACTGGATTAAAAATGAAATCAAAAGAAATCGTTCCGCTTCTTTCAAAAATGGGTTACGGAGTTTCACGAATTAAAGAATCCTTTTTAGACATCATTATCCCATGCTACAGAAGTGATATTCTAAGCGAAATTGATGTTATAGAGGATATTGCAATTGCTTATGGGTTTAATAATATTGAACCCAAAAAATTAAGAGTTCCAAGCACAGGTGAAATTTCAGATATTGAAAAAATTTCAAATACGTCGCGTGAAATTCTTGTTGGTGCAGGGTTTCAGGAAATTACATCATTTACTCTTGTTTCAAAAGAGCTTCTGCTTAATAAAATGAACGTGAAAGATGAGGATTTGGTTGAAGTTGCAAATCCATTGAGCCAGAATGCTGAGGTTTTAAGAAACAGAATTCTTCCAAGTACTCTGGAAGTGCTTGAAAAAAACACCCATCGTGAGTATCCTCAGAAAATCTTTGAATGTGGTGATGCAGTTGTCTGCAACAAAGCAAGGACAGATGGAACAGAAACCATCAGATGCCTTTGTTCAGCAATAGCGGACAATGATTCAGATTTTACAAGAATAAAATCAGTTCTTGATGTTTATATGAATTCTATTGGTGTTAAGTATGTTTTAAAACCTGTAAAACATCCTTCTTTTATAGACGGAAGAACAGCAGAGATAATAGTGGATTCTGAAAAAATTGGCATTATTGGAGAAATCCACCCTCAGGTTCTTGAAAACTTTAAGATAAGTGTTCCAGTTTCAGTATTTGAGATTGAACTGTAAAAAGGTTTATTTATCTGTTATTCTATAATATACTGAAATGGGCAGGAAAGCAAAAGGAATAAGGGCTGAACGTGAACTTGTTCAGATGTTCTGGGAAAGTGAATGGGCAGCTACAAGAGTTGCAGGCTCAGGCAATACAAAGCTTCCATCAACAGATATTATTGCAGGAAAAGAAGGGAGAACCCTTGCAATTGAATGCAGAACAGTTAACAATGACAGGATTTACATAGATAATGAAAAAATACAGGGTATGATGGAATTCACAAAAAAATCAGGTTACGAAGTATGGTTTGCAATAAAATTTAACAGGAAAGGATGGTTTTTTCTTCCAACCCACAAAATGAAAAATTACCTTAATCTTGAACATCTCAACCAAAATGCAAA
>JAQUSD010000029.1 GCA_028715295.1 Candidatus Nanoarchaeia archaeon | reverse complement strand
AGTAAAAACTATACTTTTATCATCATATCTTCTTTTTGTCTTTGGGTTAATCCAAGAACCAATTATTGGGGTATTATTGCTATTAATCCCACCTGCTAACTTCAGTAAATCTCCATAAGTATCAAAGAATAATTCTTCGGGAACTTTTCCGCCACCATCTTCTGGGTTGAATGATAATGGTAATTGTATATCAACTTTAAAGTGTGTCATTATTAATTTATTCAGGATTCAGGGGCAATTTTTCAAATTGTATTGCATTTTCACTTAACAAAGTTAAAAATCTTTTTTCAACTATAAACTCATCTAATTTATCAGAATAAGTGTTCCCATTAGTCATTAATAAATAAAATCCCTTAATTTTGTTTTCTCTTGAATGGTTTATTTTTACTCTCACGTAAGTATGTTCATTGTTTGATTCAGAAGTTCCTAATACCTGCCCAGTTTTTTCAGCCATTTTATACCATTAACTCCCATATGTTGTTAATGTCTGCCCATATACTTTTTTAAGGCTTTCTTTACTTTCTTTATGTGGTTTATATATACTTTGGTATATATAAATTTGATGCAAATCAGGACTTCTTCCGATAAGTTTTACACATAAGAATCAGATAAGTTATAAATTTTGTATTCTAATAAATTTCAATGGCAACAATAAAGGAATATGAGAGTTCAGAAGGAAAAAAGATAGAAAATATTACACTTTATTTTGAAGAAGCACTATTCATTTTAAATGAGAATTATAGAGAATTAATAGAAACTATTGATGAATTTGAAATGAGTGGGGATATCTTAATCACAGATGTGGATATCAATAATTATTTTATGAGGGTATCAAGAACATTACATAATTATTTAGCAATAATGTCTTCTTTAAAGGAGTTCCTTAAGACTTTGAATAATTCCTTTAATAAGAATAAATCATCTAAAACTAAAAAATTTATGGAATTTTATGAAGAAGAAATAAAGAGATTGGTTATTAACCCTCGCTTAAGTTTTCTTGCTTATTTGAGAGATTATATTCAACATTATCGTTTGCCTTTTGCTAAAATTAGTGAAGAAGTAAGTAGACCTATTAAAAAGTGGGTTCAAGGTAAGGGAGTTATTCCTGAAGAAATAGAATTTGGAGAAGTAGAAAGAAATAGAACTCTTTTAATTGTAAAAGAAGATATTATTGGATTCCAAAAATTAGATTCAAGATTAAATGAATTCTTTAAGAAATATGAAAAAGATATTCACTTAAAACCAATATTAGAAGAAATTAACCCAATTCTTAATGCCTATTATAAAAAACATATTAATAAAATCAAGGAGATATTTGCTGAAGAACTTACTGAAACTGATAGATTAGCAAGAGAATTAGGGCTTTATCGGTAAGTTGTGTAATTACTAAATTCTTGCTTTATCCCTAATTCGTTCATTTCTTGGATTACACAGCAGATATTATGTGCTATGACTTTACATAAAACTTCATTAACTTGTGCTGTCCATAATTTGCTTCTGACTCTGTCTCCAAATTTTGATTTAAGCATATTTACTGTGGACTCCGCATTACTTCTGACATGATAATGAGATAAATACTTTTCATTATTCAGCATGAAGTAATGATACATCTTTTTCCAAAGCATACCTTTCTTGTTTGGGTTGCTGTTTGTCTTGAAAGGAACATAAAAAGTTCCACCTAACTTATCAACAACTTCAAAGTTCTCCCTGCTTAAATATGCCTTATCTCCAGATAATTCTTCCATGTTAAAGTATTCAGCAGTTTCTTTAGCCATTTCTGGAAGTTGCGGACAATCCGCACTTTCTTCCGTTGTAATTTTTACAGAAGTTATGATATTGCTTTTAGCACCATTTATGAAGTGGCATTTTACCCATCTTCTACTGCACATTTCTTTTCCATGCTTGAATGAAAACCATCTCTGAAAGTTTGAAGTTCCGAATCCTGTGCTGTCTATGTTAAACTTTGTTTCCACTGTTCTTAATGGCAGAGAAGTTAATTTTACTATCTGTGACAATACTGGTGTTAATTCCTTCTTCTTGAAGTAGTCAAACATTGTATTGTAAGGAACTTTATTATCAATGTAGCCCTTCTCTAAAGCCCAGTTCATATCAGTAGCAAATCTTCTGCCTGAAAAAGTTGAATAAGTCTTAAAAACCATAGCAAAGATATTATCCCCTAAACTTCCTCTTGGTCTTCCGAAAGTATAAGCAGGTTGCCTTATCCTTCCTGTAATATCAGACAGCAGTTCCATAAAGCGTTCTTTCTCTGTCTGCTGTGAGATATTGTAAGCTTTCCAGTTCTGCGGATAAGTCTTTTTTACTGTCTGAGTTAAGACGGTATTTCCTTCATTGTCTGTTTCTTTCTTTAGAGTGTATTCCACTGCATAGATATGTTTGCATTTGCCCCCTCTTGTTTCATAATCAGGACAGTTGCACTCCTTCTTGTTATATCTTATTTTGACTAAATATTTTCCCTTGTTGAATTGAGAAGGAACTTCATAGCCCTTATCAGTTCTTGTTATCCTGTATTTCTGGGCAATTAATACACCCCTCTGTTCCCTTGTTAAATTTTTGAAGTTTTGTTCTGTTAATTGTTCCATTTTTATCATCTCTTATTTACTTTTATTTATAATACTTATATAAGTAAATATATTATTTAAACCTTTCTATTTATTACTTTTATAAGTAAATAATACAAAATAAGTATTTTAATAATAATCAATTAACTAAATACCTAATAAAACACTATTTTTATAAACATTATTTGATAAAGTAATATTTATATACAACAAAAGACTTAAAATAATTGTGTCAGAACAAGAGTATATTATTAAAAAAACAGTTAATGCCTTCAGGTGCTTACGCTGTAATCACGAGTGGATACCAAGAGTAAGCATGAAAGAATTAGAAGGAGAAATAAAAAAGACGCCAATAATATGCCCTCATTGTAAAAGTGCATATTGGAAAACAAAACGCAAAAATAAGAAAAAGGTGAAAAAGTGAAGATTAATGAATTATTTAAAGATGAGACAGAACGTGGTTTAACATTATTCGATAAAAAATTAATTGATTATATTGATATTTTTATTAAAAATGGGAAGCCTTACATTAAATGTCTTGCTACTGATATTGATAGACCAGCAAAGCCAGAAGAAATTGTTAGACAATTATTCATTTTAAAATTGATGAGAGAATATGGTTACCCTAAAGAAAGAATCACCGCAGAAAAAGAAGTATGGTTTGGTTCTGGAGTTTCAGAAAAGAGAGCAGATATAGTTGTATTTCATAAAGGTTCACAAGAACCCTACATTATTGTTGAAGTTAAAAAACCAAAAAGAAAGGATGGAGTTAAACAATTAAAATCATATTGTAATGCAGAGGGTTCTCCAGTTGCGGTTTGGAGCAATGGAAAAGATATTGAAATTATGCACAGAGAGAATTCAAATAATTTTATTCATATTTCAGATATTCCTGAAGTAGACCAAACGGTAAATGATGTTTTAACAGAACCATGGACTTTTCAAAAATTAACAAAAGAAAATAGATTAGCAAAGGGATTATCTTTAAGAGAAGTTATACAAAATTTAGAAAACCTTGTTTTGGCAAATGCAGGTGTAGATGCTTTTGAAGAAGTTTTTAAGTTAATTTATGCAAAGCTTTATGATGAATTTTCAGCAAACACGAAATCAGAAAGAAAAGGAAGGATAATGTTTAGAATTTATGGAGAGTCAAATGAGGAGTTATATGACAAAATCCAAATGCTTTTTGAGGGGGCAAAAGAACAATGGAAGGGAATTTTTTCAGAAAGAGATAGGATAAACTTAACAGCCTCTCATTTAGCAACATGCGTTTCTTTCTTTCAGGACATAAAATTATTTAATTCAAATCTTTTCGTGATTGATGAAGCTTTTGAATATCTTGTGACACAGGTTTCTAAAGGAGAAAAGGGGCAATATTTTACTCCAAGGCATGTAATTGATATGTGTGTTAAAATAATTAACCCAACAAAAAAAGAATATGTTATTGACACTGCTTGTGGAAGTTGTGGTTTTACAATTCATACTTTATTTCATGCGTTTAATTCAGATGGCATTTTCTCTGCAATGGAACCAAGCAGAGAGCAAATTGAATATGCTTCAAATATGATTTATGGTATAGATTTTGATGAAAGGGCTGTAAAAATAGCAAAAGCATTAAATTTAATCGCTGGTGATGGAAAAACAAATGTATACAAAGCTAATAGTTTAGATTCTTCTCAATGGAATTCTATTATAAAAGTAGGTATAAAAGATATGTTAAAAAAACTTAAGTCTTATGAAGAAAGTAGGGATAATGAAAAGAATTTTAAATATTTTAATTTTGATGTCCTTATGACTAATCCCCCTTTTGCTGGAGAAATTTCTGAAAAACAAATTTTAAAAAACTATATTCTCGCAAGAAAGAAAAATAAAGTAACCCCAAAAATGCATAGGCATATACTATTCATTGAAAGAAATTTAAATTTTTTAAAAGATGGGGGAAGAATGGCTATTGTTCTTCCACAAGGAATTTTTAATAATTCTACTGAAGGGTATATTAGAGATTTTATAAGTGATAAAGCACGAATATTGGGTATTGTAAGTTTACATGATAATACATTTAAACCACATACTGGAACAAAAACATCAGTATTATTTTTACAAAAATGGGATGACAAATTATGTCCTAAAAAAGAAGATTATCCTATATTCTTTGCTGTTTCAGAAAAGAGTGGTAAAAATAATTCTGGAAATTATGTTTTTCAGAAGGACAAAGAAAATAAAGTAATAATTGACAAGCATGGACATCCAGTAATAGAACATGATTTGGATGAAATCGCTGATGAATTTATTACATTTTTAAAAAGAGAGAGGTTGAGTTTCTGGTAAAAATGATAAGTAAAACTATTATAAAATTAAGTGAAATTGAAGATAACAATTGGGGGGCGGAATATTACCACCCAGAAAAACTTAGGGCAATAAAAAAACTTTCAAAATTTAAAGAAAATGTCAATTATTATTTCCAAACAGCAAAAAAAACATATTCACTAAAAGATGATGAAGATAAAATTGTTAATCTCCAAAATGTAAGATATGGATTTATAGACACATTTTCTCCTGAACAATCAAAATCAAATAAAAAATTAGTAAAACAGAAGGATATTATTATTTCAAAGTTAAGACCTTATCTAAAGGAAATAGGTTATGTAACAGACGAGTTTGATGGTTCTTTTGTATCAACAGAATTTATAATACTCCGTGAGAAAATTAAGAAAGATGAAAGGTATACTTTAATCCCTTTCCTATTCACAGAAGATGTCCAAAAGATTTTATTTTGGAGTCAACAAGGAACAAATCATCCAAGATTTAATGAAAAAGTCTTACTAAATATTGGTTTTCCTGATATTTCTGAAAATGTTAAAAATAAAATAAAACAAAAGTTAGAACAAGCATATGGCAATTATAAGAAAGCAAGAGAATTATACAAAAAAGCAGAGAATATTTTAAATGAAAAATTATGTATCAAAAAGATAGATGTTAATAATTCAAAGACTTTTATTAAATCATTTTCTGAAACCTTAGTGAATAACAGGATTGATTCAGAATATTACAAACCTGAGTATGAAAGTTATGTTAATCATATTCAAAAAATAGGTTTTATCACAATAAAGGATAAATATTTAAAAGATAAAAACTTCAAGCCAAAAGACGAAAAAAGGTATAATTATATTGAATTAGCAGACATAAAACAATCTTTAGGATTAGTTGAAAGTTTTACCTCTGCTTATGGTATTGATTTACCTACAAGAGCAAGAAGAAAAGTGAACAAGGGGGATGTTATAATTTCATCTGTTGAGGGTTCGCTTAACAGTTCTGCATTGATTCTTAAAGAACAAGATGGATATTTGTGTTCAAATGGATTTTATGTATTAAATATTAAAGACTCATATTATCCAGAATTTTTAATAATTCTTATGAAAAATAAAATTATTCAATCTCTTTTAAAAAAAGGCTGTTCTGGGACTATCTTAACCACAATATCTAAAGAAGAATTAAAAAAAATACCCTTACCTAATATTGATAAGGAGTCTCAAAAAGAAGTAGTGTTATTGGTAAAAAAATCAAACGAGTTATACACTAATGCAAGGAACTTATTAAATGAAACAATAGCTGAAATGGAATCTAAAATTAAAGCTTAAACTTTTTTATAAATTCACTTTTCAGGCAAAAATACTACTTGTCGGGCAAACGCTACTTTTCAGCGACTATTCGGGCAAAGTCGGTTAAATGCGGGAGAAGGGATTCGAACCCTCGCAGGCACTAAGCCACAGGGCCCTGAACCCTGCACGTTTGA
>JAQUSD010000009.1 GCA_028715295.1 Candidatus Nanoarchaeia archaeon | reverse complement strand
ATTTATCTTTTTAACATGAAACCAGAATATTTTATGAAAGTTTTTAATGTTAAATACACCTTAAAACAGAGGATTTATTTTAAAAATTATATTAAAAAAATGAAGAAAAAATTATTTCTAAACTATATGAATTTAAAAAATAAATTAAAAAAATAAAAATGGGCGCACCCAGATTCGAACTGGGGACCTTCGCCTTGTAAGGGCGACGTCATAACCAACTAGACCATGCGCCCGGTCATTTTCCATGCGACGGCCGGGATTTGAACCCGGGTCCCCACCGTGGCAGGGTGAGATCCTAACCATTAGACTACCGTCGCTCTTATATTCTTTTTTGATGGGATAAAGATATTAAATATATTTCGATTTTATATTTTATTAATGGAAAACACAGAAATAATAAAATCACTGTTAAAAAAACATCAGTATCACCTTGTTGGTGAATATGCTGGAGTAAAATTGTGTGACTGGCTTAAAAAATCATTAAAAAATGAAGGCTACTGCTACAAACAGCAGTTTTATGGGATTGAATCACACAAGTGCATGCAGATGAGTCCATGTGTTTCATTCTGCCAGCACAAATGCGGTTTTTGCTGGCGTCCTGTTGAACATACTATTTCAGACAAAATGGCAAAAAAAATAGCTGATGAACCTGAGGAAATTATAGAAGGCTGTATTGAAGGACAGAGAAAATTAATATGTGGTTATAAAGGAAATCCAAAAACAGACATTAAAAAATTCAATGAAGCTCAAAGCCCAAAACATGCTGCTATTTCCCTTAGTGGTGAGCCCACTTTATACCCCTGGCTTGATGCCCTTATTAGTGGTTTTAAGAAAAGAGATATGACTACTTTTCTTGTAACAAATGGAATTAATCCAAAAGGATTAAACTCTTTGAATAACATGCCTACTCAGCTTTATCTTTCATTATGTGCTTCAAACCCTGAAATGTATGCAAAAATACACAATGCACCAAAATCAAACTGGAAGAAACTGCTTAATGTTATAGATATATATAGCAATTTTAACACAAGAAGAACCATAAGAATGACTTTGCAGAATTCTAATATGGCTAATATCAAAGAATATGCAAAACTAATTGAAAAAGCAAATCCTCATTTTGTTGAGTGCAAGGCATACATGCATGTTGGTTTTTCAGCAATGCGTCTGCCAAAAAGTGAGATGCCTTTTTTTGAAGATATTAACTCTTTTAGCCAATGTCTTTCAGAAGAACTTGGATATGAAATTATTGATGAAAAAAAAGAGAGCAGAGTAGTTCTTTTAGCCCCAAAAGATTACAAATGGAGGAAATTAAAGTAATCTTACTTTTGTAATCAAAACCTTTCTTATTACTGCTATTTTATGAAGGTCTTTTTTAACAGCTTTCTGTATTTTCCCAAGGATTGTTTCATAAACTAACTGCGCATATTTGTAATCTGAAACAACATTGGATGAATTCTCTTCAAGCATCTTCTTTATCAATGCTTTTTTTGTTCTTGGAAGCTTTGATTTAGTGAGAAGAAGAACTTTTAATTTTATTTTTTTGTCATCCTGTGTTCTCAATGTCATAACAGCATCTATTTTTCCGCTTTTCTTTTTAACCAGCCTTGAAAGATAGGAATCGCTTAATTTAAGCTCCTGGACATGTGTATGTGCTTTAGTTTCTTTTATACTTTCAACCCTGAGCTTGACTTTTACTTTTTGGTCTTTTGAACCTTTTTTAACAAGTTCATCAGCAGTGACTTCAACTATTCTGTTAATAATGGATTTATCATCTTTTGAAAGGGTTTTTCCTACTTCAGTTTCCCCATACTCTTTTGGTGAAAGTATAGTGTACCAGTTCTTTTTCTTTTTTGAAACTTTTTTAACAGTCATTGTATATCTCCTTAATTTGATTTTCAAACATATTTATAAACTCTTCTTCTTTTCCTTTTGGTATTTCCCCACCAGCTGCAACTGAATGTCCTCCGCCTTCTCCACCTAGTTTTGCAGTGATATCACTTATTATTCTTTTAAGATTTATATTTTGCTCTTTTGTTCTTGTTGATATTTTTATTGTGTTGGCGCTTGTATTTGCAAACCCGACAATTATCTTTTTATCGCATAAGTTGTCTGAATTAAGGGATATTGAACAAATTGTTCCTATGAGTTTTTCATCAATATCATCCTTGCCAACAATGTAGAATGTTTTTTCTGTTTTAATAACTTTTTCCTTGTTTCTTTTAAGAAGTTTTATACTCTCCATTATTTTTTTCCTATAACTGTTTGAAAGTCCTTTTGCTATTTTTAGTCCTTTCTCCTTGTCACCCATGCATAACATCATAGCAACAGCAGGATATTCGCTTCTTCCGCAAGCATTAAGGACTGTTGCAAATTCTCTTAAGTCAGCAAGATTTTCATTTTCATCATCTGAAATGTAAATATTTGAAACAATGTCTTTATGGGGTTTTTCATAATTAGAGCCTGCTCTTTTGATTATTATTGCATTTATAACCCTCTGCATTTCATCTCCATTTAAATCACAAAGTCTCCTGAAATCATTATTTTTGTTCTTAATATCAATACCAACTTCCGAAAGAAACTGAATTGTGCCGGATTCATCACCAGTAACGCCCGGTATTTCAGGCTCAGTGCAGTATTCAAGAGCTTTATGTATTGGACGGGAAACTCTTCCAAATACATTCAGTCCTTTTTCAACTTTTATTTTTCCTTTACTTATGGCATTTTTTAGTATTTCTTCATTAAGTCCTGAAAAACCGTCTTTTTCCTGCATGTCCCCCAAAGCACCTGTAATTGCAAGATGACTTAAGTCATCTTTTATAATGTGTCTGCTTAACAAATAGCAAACTCCTGAGCCGGATATATTGTTTGAACCGTCAATTCCAAAAATATGCGGGTTTACATGAATTAGGTTTTCATGTTCAATTTTAGCTTTGATTTCGTGGTGGTCCAAAACAGCAACATATTTCCCTTTGGAAAGCAAGTTATTTTTTATTGCCTCAAGCTGTCCGCTTCCTAAATCACTGAAAATATAAAAGTCATATTTTTCTTTTGAAAAATCCTCAATGTTCTCGTTGTTAAGCTGTTTTACAATTGAAAGATGGAAATCACTGCCTAAATTTCTCAGGATATTTGCTACAATAGCTCCGGCACAAAGCCCGTCAGCATCGAGATGAGTTATGCATCTGATAATTTTTGTTTTTGTGCATAACTCCTTAAACTTATCAGCTGACTTTATTATGTGGTTCTCTAAATCTGCATTCATTATTCAATCAGCAGTTTAGCCTTTTCAGGGCTGTATCTCCAGTCTTTTGGAAGTTTGCCTTTTCCTCTGTAATACTTTACAAGTCTTGCTATTTTTGATTCTATAAGCCTGATTCCCCTGTGGCTAACCATGTCTTTTTTAGAAATTTCAATATGCTTTCTTGCTTTAGCCGCCCTTTTCATAAGGCTCATTAAATCTTCCGGAAGTTCAAGTTCTTTTTTGTTTTCTAAAAGAACTTCATTTATTCTTTTTCCAAGCATTTCTTTTGTGCTTGGAACACCATACTGGTCTCTAAGAATTCTTCCAATAGTACTGGGCATTTTACCCTCGCTTCTTAATTTAAGAATTAAACTTTCAATATCTTTTTGTTTAAGTTTAACATGAGTTTTAACAGTTGAAGCAACAGGTTTTTTGCTTCCTGCCTTTCCTTTTTTTCTTGCGTGCATTCTTGCCATTATAACCACATCCGGTATAAACCCGCATACACTGGTTTATCCATCTCTGAGTTTAAAAGAAATAAGTATATGTTAAAAAGGTTTCGCTCAATTTATTTTACAGGGTAGTATTTTGTTTTTTTATTCTTTGTAATCTGGTATCTTTTGTATGGATTTACAAAGCTCTCCCTGTCCAATTCTTCATTGTTTGCATTAATGTGCATGTTATCAAAAAGAGCAAAAGGACATGATTCAGAAACAAATGCTGTCTGGTGCTCCTTTCCACAGAATCCACTATCAGGGATATGGTTATTACGATATCTAAAGTATTCAGAGTCTTCCATGGCTGCAATATGCTGAAGTCTTTCAAATGCTCCAAGAGAAGAGCCAAATATAGAATATGTTTTGTAAGCTTCATCAGCAAAGTCAACTGTTTTTACAGACATAGGTACCATTTTGCCGTTTTTATCTATAAAATACAAATCTCTGATTTCAAGACAATAATGCAAATCACTTTCATCAGTGTGTCCTCCAGAAGCATCAGCTATAAAAAAAGTATTGCCTTTCACCCCTTCCATTTCAAGCATTTCTTCAGGACTTTTAAGGTCTTTGCTGTCATCAAAAATAAGATGACTCATACGTATGCAGTCTTCTCTACTGTGTCCATTAGGTTGCATATCATAAATCTTAGAGTATATGAGGTTGTTTAGAAGTCCTACAACCCTTCCTTCTTTTAATATATCAACTCTCCTGCTTAACACACCTTCATCATCTATCATCATTGTTCCGAATGGATGGTATGGGAGTCCATCACTAAAAGAGGGGTCAAAAGCCATATTTACAAAGTCTTTTGCAATCTTATTGTCTTTTTCTTTTAAATAATGTGGCAGAAGAAAATCAGCAGCATGGTTTGCATGAGCTAAGTCAACTTCAGCCATATGCCCAAATACTTCATGAACCATAAAACCAAATGCTTTCGGATTCATTATTATATTGACTGGCTTGCTTGGCATCCATCCTGTTTTTTCAATAGATTTTGAATTGTTAATATAGTCCCTGCTTCTTTCAACAATATCATCTACAATATAGTCAATACTCTGTCCGTTTTTTCCGTCAAACATATCAAATATCAGTTCAGGCCCTGAACATGTGCCACAACGTGAGAATTTTCTTTCATCAACATTTCTGCCAGTGTCAAGTTCAACTTCAGTAACCCAGTGTGTAAAAGGCAGGAAATGTGATGCTTTTGTGCCTCCGCTGTTGCAGATTATTGTGTCATGTGCACCATATACTACTTTAGTGGTGACTTCACATATGCCTGCTTTTTTCCTTATACTTTCCTCCATTATCCTTTGATTCAAATCAAGAATACAATCATTAAGCTCATCTTCAAGTGAATTATCCATAATATTTTTTCTTGGTTTTATTATAAATTCAGGTTTCTGAAGAAAATCTTTTGAAGGAAGTATGTCTGAAAAGTCAGAAGCTGTTAAATTATACTTTTTTTTCTGAGTAGAACTTCCAAATCTTTCACCAATAGTCGCATTCGCAATTATATAAGCCACCTGAGCAGCCTTTCTTATATCTTCACATTTTATCCCTGGAGCCCATGAATAACCTCCGAAATTTTCAGCTCCTAATTTCATATTAATCATGGATTTTAATGGGTTAATATCATTGTTTCTTCCTGTTTCAAGTATTTGATTTCCATATACTGAATGCGTAAAATAATGGCTTAATTGAAGTCTGCCTAAAATGTAGATATTTTTTGGAGTTATTGAAAATCCTGTTTCTCGTTCAAGAGCGTCTTTTAGTTTTTTAGGGTATAACTCACATATCTCACCAGAAAGAATATCTGCAAGATACTGCTGTTCTTCTAACCCTCCATAATCATTAACTCCTGGGAACCTCTGAATTTTTTTGGACAAAATACCCACCTAAAAAAGAATATTACCTAAAACTTTTTATACTCTTTGCAAGCATTTAGGTATACAACCCATCATTTTTTTTGATCTCAATAATATCATACCTGTTCTTTTCATCAATTATAAGCTGATTTTTTCTGTAAATCTCATCAATTTCTGAACAAACTTGAAGAGAAAAGATATAGCTTCCCACTTCATCAAGTTCATTATACGCTTTTTTCAAATCTTCTTTACTAAATTCAGTTGGGTCTTCAGAATCTATTATACTCATTATTCTTGATTTATCTTTCGCTCTTTTTGAAAATATTTTTTTTATAAATTCCTCTTTTTCTAATATTTCTTTTTTAAGTCTTGTATATGCTTCTTCTTTATTTAATTTTTTTACAGGATTATAATGCTGTAAATCACTTTCTTCCCCTAAAAGTTCGCTTTTTTCTTTAGTTATAACCCAAACCCCGCTGTCAACAGGGCAATCATCAAGTTTTTTAGAATCAATTCTATACAGTTTAATATACTCTCCCTGTTCAATTATCTTGTAATTAGTAATTTTGTGGAGAAATTTTGACAATTCCTCAAGACACTTGTAGCTCTCCTTAAGACTTATCTCTCCTTCATCTAATGAAAAAAGAGCGTGTTCTGAATCAATTAGGTTAAGAAGTTCACTTCTGAATTCCTTTGCTATTTCTCTGCTAAGTAGGGTTTTAAGAGTTTGTTTGTCAGAAATCAGCTCGTTTTTTAATATAATCAAAGCGCTTTTTTTTATCCAAGGGTTTTTTGAATAAAGAAGCAGCAAATGCTTTTGTGAAATGAACCTGATTGAATTCTGAATCCATAATTATTATTTGAAAATAAGTATTTTTATACTCTTTCCTTGAAGTATCTGCCTCTTTTCCTGACAATTTCATGCCTTTCCAAAACCCTTTTCCCTTTTTCAAAATTTTTTAAATATTCCTTTACTATAATTTTGAAACATTCTTCTGATATTGATGTATGCCTGCTTTCCAAAGCCCTCTCAATAAGATGCATATCTCCTGCATAATCCTCTATCCTGTTTGAAAACTTTCCTAATCCAAAATCAACAAAGTAAATTTGTTCATTGCTTAGTATCATATTTGAAGTTGTCAAATCACCATGTACAATATTATTTTTATGGAGAAGTGCTATCTGCCTTCCTATTTTTGAACAGATTTCCTGCATATTTTCTTTTGAAAGAATATCTTTTACAGCAACTCCTTCAATAAACTGCATTTCAATAATCATTTCTTTTTCATCTTTCTTTAAAACCTTAGGAACATGAACTCCTGATTTTTGAGCTCTTTCAAGCAGGGACGCCTCTGTTCTGGTTCTTATTTTTCTTAAAGGAACATCTATCTCAGGAATTCTATATCCTTTTTTCAGTCTTTTTTTGAAAAGCTTTCCTGATGATGTATAAAGAACTGCTTCAGCGCCAGACGCTATTTTTTTCATAGTATAAATAATATACTGTGTGTTTATTATAATTTTTGCAGAACAACAAATATATAATTACAGGGAGTTTATTAAGAACAATACATGAAAAGCAGGATGATTTTGATTTTAGGGGTATTAATTCTCACAGCAATATTTTCAATCACAATTGTTTATGTTCTACCAGGTGCGGAACTTCTTAAGGAAGCAAGTGAAGAATGCAGACTTTACTGCCTTAAACAGCCAAGAATCATGTGTGTTGGGAAATGGATTGTTTCAGGTGTTTATCCTGACTGTTCATGCAGATATGTATGTGATTTTAATGAATTGATGATTGATGAAAATAAATTAAGCGACTATGACAAGATGTCACTGGGCAATGATTACTTCAAGACACTTATCAGTTACGGATTCAATATGGATTCACTCAGTGCTGCTGAACATGAACTATTTATGAAGCTTTCAGAAAAATGCAGTTCAGAAGTTTATCCTGTTTTATCCAACAGAACAACACTTAATTCTATGAATGTTTTTGATGAGGCAACACTTAGAAGTGCAGAACAATTCTGTTTAGAAAACGAAATAAATTATGATTTTTCATGGGTTTTGCCAGGACAGAATTATACACAGTATATGATGTATAGCTCAGAGGGCATATGTCCTTACTCAGCAATGGTTTCAGCATCCATAGATGTTAGGATTATAGAGTATGATGTTTTTGAAAACTGCCTTAGGAATTACTTTTATGATATATGAAATTCATAATAGAACACTGTGATGAAAAAGTATGGGAATGGGCATATATAGAGTACAAAATGTGTTCAGAACACATTGGAAAAGAGAATATTATTTTTTCAAATATTAAAAGAAAATCAGACAGAGAAAAACTTTCTAAACTAGGTGAAGTCCATAAAGAAAGTTTGGCAGATGTGAACCTACCAAAACAGAAAACAATTATCCTTGACCCTGAAGCAAAAAAAGAACTAACTCCTTCAGACATAAAATATGAATATTTTGTTTTTGGAGGAATTTTAGGGGATTATCCGATGAGAAAAAGAACAAAAAAGATGATTACTTCAAAAATGAAAGGATGCAAAATAAGGAATCTTGGAAAAGAACAATTCAGCACAGATAACGCTGTTTTTGTTGCAAAAGAAATACTCAACGGAAATAAACTAAAAAATATGAAGTTTATTAAGCCGCTGATTATAAAGACAGGAAAAAATGAAGAACTGATTCTTAATTTTTCATATCCTGTTGTAAATGGAAAAGTTCTGGTTTCAAAAGAACTTATCAAATACATCAAAGAAGACAAAGGATTTTAATTAAAAGTTCCTCTGCAAACAGCATTGTCTATCTGATTTTTTATCCCATCAATAACATCATACATGATGCTCACTTCAAATTCGTTATACTCTGAACCAACTGCCCCCAAAGAACCAATTACTGAACTCATAGTTATATTTTTTGAACCCATGGTTATTAAATATCCTTCACTTCTTTCACATACAGCATCTTCATTAAATCCGTCAAATTCATGCACAATTCCGTTTGCATCTGTTATTGAAACTGAAGTTATGCATGCATTATTGTTCAAGTTGCCTATATGCAGTTGTATTGTTTTTCCATCAGCTGAAAAAGCATGGTCATGATAAATAAATCTGTCAAAACCCACACATGATTTTGTTGAAGACGGCTTGAATATATCAAGAGAGTAAAGGGCAACGCCAATTATTACAAGAATCAATATCACCCAGCCGTATGTCATGATGTGTTCAAAAATGGATTGTTTTTTGTCTTTCATGTTTTGTATCACCCTCCCGTGTATTGAAAATCATTTCTTCTTTTTTCTGTTGACTGCAAGTGCAAATCCAAGAACAGCAATTGACATAATGCCGATTGCACCTTCAATAGCAATAACATTTGTTGTTAATAAAAGAAGGTTTATTGCTATGAAATCAACAGCAGCATGTCCCGCCATTGCAATATAAAGATATTTTCTGTTAGCAACAGCCTTCATCACAATTAACGAGTATGCAACATGTATAATTACAGCAAAGTTCCTTTCAAATGCCCCTGGAAGAAGCTCAAGAAAAGTTATTGGATAATTTATAATAAGTATATTTGATATCACAACCCCCGCATAAATCAAAAGAGCTTCAGCAATTCCCCAGCCAAGTCCAAGACTTACAGCATGTTCTTTTTCAGGGTTAACCTGTTTTACTTTTTTGAATATAAGGTATCTTATTCCTTCTTCAACAACACCTGCAATTATCGAAGCAGATAAGATATAACCTATATTAAGTCCACGTCCAAAAATACTGCCAGAAGCTGCTCTTGGGAGTTCTCCTACCAAATATGAAACCACAAAACCAATGCCCCCTATGAGCGAAGCAATCCACAAGCCTTTTTTCCCCTTAGCATATAAAGCCAAAAAAAAGAGGGCAGGAACAAATGAAACAAGCACAGCTACCCAGTTGAATGAAGTATTTTTTCTGACTAACTCCATCCCTGTTCCAGTGCAGTCAGGATAATTTATTCCCCATTCACCATCAAAATGCTCTATGAAACCGCAGCATTCAAGCTCTGAGATACTAATTACATCTGTTTCAGAAAAGTCAGTTGCTTCTTTGGAATTAAGCCAGCTAAGTTCTTCATAAATGATTTTTTGAAAATCAAAATCCTTGTTTTCATTTCCAGACACCACACTTATGAATATGTTTTCTTCAGAAATCTGAACTGCAATTTCATCTGAATCAAGAGAAAAATATTTTATACTGCTTTCATCAAGTTCATAGTATCTTGCTTCTTGGACAATATTCATAAAAGCATTTTGCAGATTTACAGGATAATTTATCTGAACGCCGTATAAGGGGCAGGCATAAGCTGATAAAAAGGCTATGGATAAAATAAGAGGAAAAATTATCTTTTTCATTATAAATCAAAGAAACACACTGTATTTTTATAAGTTTCTTAATTCACAGAGTTCAAAATTATCCTTTATCAGCCCCCTTATTTTTTCAAGTTCTGGTATTGTGCATGGTTCAACTTCAAGGTATTTCCTGTCATAAGTATTTACAGGACGGAACTGTTGTATAAAATATCTTTTTGCACCTTTAATCCATGAGGCAATTTCAATGAAATCCTCTTTTTTCAGGACATCTGGAACAAAAGTTGTCCTGAATTCATATTCCACACCGCTGTTCATTACAATATCAATGCTTTTTTGAACAGCATCAATATCTACATTCACTCCAGTAATTTCTTTATATTTTGATTTAGGGGATTTAATGTCAACTGCAATATAATCAACTAATTTTTCTTTAATAAGTTCCATTAAAAAACCAGGATCGCTTCCGTTGGTATCCATTTTTATCTTAAGTCCAAGGGATTTTATTTTTCCGCAAAATTGTTTTATCTCCGTGTGTATCAAAGGCTCTCCTCCAGTTATACAAACTCCATCAACCCATTTTCTTTTTTTATCAATTATTTTCAGAATATCATCCTCATTCATTGATTCTGTTTTATTCATGTCAATAAGTTCAGGATTATGACAGAAACCACACCTGTAATTGCATCCCCCAGTGAAAACAACACAGCATATATTTCCATCCCAGTCTATGAGTGAAGCAGGAACAATGCCCTTTATCATTTAATTACCTCCATAACTTCTTCCAGTTTTGGAGTTTCAGCAAGCCATACTTTTATTTCACACTCTTCATCATCACATAAGACTACTGAGGGAGTTGCCATTATATTGTGATATGCAGCATCAGCCAGCCCGTCTGATTCTTTTATATTCTTCAATTCTACTTTTTGCCCCTTATCAGCGAGTTTTTTCCCAAGTTCTTTTGCTTCAGGACATTTTACACATTCAGGTTGCCAGAATATTTTAATTTTCATTTTAATTGCCCCCCGTACTTCCAAAACCGCCCCTGCTTTCTTTCATTACCTCATCTTCTTTCCATTCAAATTTGTCAATTTTAACAAATATTCCCTGCGCAATCCTTTCGCCTTTTTCAACAACAACAGGATTTTCTGTAAAATTATAAACCTGAACTTTTATTTCATCATTCTCCCCGCAGTAGTCATTGTCTATTACGCCAATGCCGTGCGGTTTGAGAAGTCCTTTTTTCTTAGGGGTGCTGCTTCTTAATGCAAGAAGAAGCATATATCCTTTGGGTGTTTCAACAATAAGGTTTGATGGAACAAGAGCAATAGTTTTAGGTTCAATCATCATCTGTTCCCTGCAGTATATATCAAATCCTACAGAACCTGTTGTTTGATATTCTGGCAGGGGCAGACTTTTATCCAGCCTCTTTATTTTTATTTCCATTTATCTCACTCATACCTTCCGTTTTGCCTTGAACCAAATTCAGCAGTTTTGCTTGCGTTCCAGTTATCTATTCTTGAAAAATAACCGACAACTCTGCTCATGCCGTATACATTTTTGCTTTTACAGTGTTTGCATTTTGCATTTTTATTCATTTTTTACCTCCCATAACCGGGGCTAACCCGCCCGCAGTCCATGCAATATGTAAATTCAGGGGAAATTGTAATCTGCGCACTCTGGGTATTTTCAAAAGTTCTTTTTACAAGCTTGAAAATACTCTCAGGATGAGGCCGTTTCTCCCCGATAAAAACATGAGTAATGCATCCACTTTCAATAAGTGAATTGAATCTGCCCTGCTTCTCTATTCGCTCAATAATATCTACATCAGCATCAGCTACAAGATGAACACTGTTTGTGTAATATACTTCCCCTGTTTTCTGGTTTCCTCTTATGTAGTTCTTGCTTTCAGGATAGTTCATCATATCCATTTTAGCAAGTCTGAGGGAAGCACTTTCAGCAGGCGTTTCTTCAAGAGCAACTTTTAACCCAGTTTCTTTTTCAAATTCTTTTGCCTGAAGATACATTTCTGAAACAATTTTCAAACCAAGTCTGTATGCAGTTTCATCTTCGTGAAGTTGTTTTCCTGTTAGGTGCATGACACACTCATTTAATCCTATAAGTCCTATAATATATGTGCAGTCATCCAAGTCAATATATGGACGTCCGTCAGCAGCAGTCATACCTACCTGCCATAATGGTGTGCCAGGTTTGTCCATTATTGACTTTATAAAATTTTTTTTCTGTATATGGGCTTTCATTGCAAGTTTCATGGTTTTTTTAATTTCATTTATTGTTTCTTCAACAGTTTTTCCTCTGTAAGCTGCCTGAGGAAGATTGATTGTGACAACCTGAAATCCGCAGAATCTTAATGATTCAGGATGCTTTAATACATAATCATCTGTTATCTTTGTTCTTAATCTGCAACAAGCAGAAAGAACAACATCATCCCTGTCAAATACAAAATAAGGTGCTCCATTCTCGCTTGCAATCTGGCATGCATATTTTAAGAGTTCTGTCTGTTTAGGTTCTGTAAAGGTTTCTTTTGAAACATGCAGGTCCATCTTTGGAAATGGAAAAACCATGCCATTTGCATCCCCTTCTCTCCAGACATCCATCATTGCTCTCATAAACATCTGTGCTGATTCTTCATACTCCCCATATGTTTTTCCAGTGTATTCACCTTTGGCGCCTATTGCAGGCACGTCTCTCATATATTTTGGAATTCCAGTGTGCACATTAAAATCTATGAATAATGTCTGTCCACCTCTTGAAAATGCGTTTTGGGAACATGAAAATATTAAATATTGTGCCTGCTGTTTCATTTCATTATAGCTCATACCGTCAACAAGAGGAGCATAAAATATGTTGATGTAACTTATGCCAAGAGCTCCTGCATAATATGCCTGCATTGATGCAAGAAATGTATTGATATGTCCTGTTAATGTTCCTGCATACTTTGCAGGTTTTGATGTTGTTGAAAGATTATTAAGTTTCAATCCGTATTTTTTAATATATTCTGGACTGTGTGCTGAACAATATACTCTTATAGGATATCCTAAATCATGAAGATAAAGAGCTCCTTTTATATGGCTGTTTGCAACATCTTCTGAAAAAATCTCTGAAAGTGCATACTGCTTAAGTGCATGCTCAGCTATTGCAAGATTTACAGCTTCTGGATTATTATTTACAACATTGCTGTTTTCTTTGTTTTTGTTGAATATTATCTGGTTTATATTATATCTTGACATGCCTATTACATTCTGTTTTTCAAGCTTCTGGTTATAACCTCTCACAAAAAGCTCGTTGTCTACAAGTTCTCTTATTAAACCTACAGAAATAACTTTTAACCCTGAAGAAAAAACTTTTTTTTCAACTTCATTTGCAATATCTTCTGAATCATCTTTCTCTAAACCCGCTTCCTTAATCAGGCTTTTTGTTATTCTTGATTTATCCCAGTCATGCGTGACATCTCTTGGACTTGTAACAAGCAGAGCCAAATCTGTTGTGTTGGCATTGTTTTCTCTTTTAACAACCTTAAGACTTTTCAGTTCTTTTTCAAATGAGTTAATATCCTTAAATGAACGGTAAACTGATGCAAATCTTATATATGCAACTTCATCAAGAGTTTTAAGAGCATCAATAACATATTCTCCAATAACACTGCTTTTGATGTCTGTGTTCTCCTCGGTTCTTAATTTTCTTTCTATAGAATCTACTACATTGTCTATTTTTTCAGAAGAAATAGGACGTTTTTCACAAGCCCTTAAAATACCTTTTCTTATCTTGTCCCTGTCAAACTTTTCAACTCTCCCGTCTTTTTTTATAACTCTTAATTCAACAAGTTCAACTCTTTCATAAGTAGTAAATCTTTTTCCGCAGTCTTCACACGTTCTTCTCCTGCGGTTAGTGTTATCATTTGAACCCCTTGTATCAACAACACTCGTGTTTTCACTAAGACAATATGGACATTTAATTACAACCACCTACCAAGACACAATATATTGTGGTTTTTTATTTGTTCAACCACAACATCTGTTTACAGAATTAAGAATTTATTTTTTGATTTATATACTTTGTTGTGTTTGCGGATATGTTTTCAATAAACTATTCTTAAACTACTTTATTTAAGTCATTAAGTAGTTTCTTTAAGTCTATGCCATGTACTTCAGCAGCCTGCTCTATGCTTTCATAGTGCGCCATTGCACACCCCACACAATGAAATCCATGCTTGAAAAGAACTTCCACAGTCTGCGGGTATTTCTGCACCATTTCAATGATATTCATATCTTTTGTAATTTTGTTCTTTTTTTCTTTCTTGTTTTCCATTGGAAATTTATTGATAGCATTGTTTAAATAACTTTTCAGACAAGTAGTTATAAATTATTATTCATAATCGAAACATTTATATGTGATATTTTAAGTATTATTTTGTTATGAAAAAAATTGTTTTTTTCCTTGCTTTTATATTTTTAATATTCCCTGTTTTAGCAGTGGATTCATGCACTGAAACAACAGGCTGTGCTGTGATATCTCCTGCAGACAGTGATTTTACTGGCTTTGATGAAAGTTATGAATTAGAACATAACCATGTTTGTATTATTTATTTTTACTCTCCTGTTTGCTCAAGCTGTAGCCAAACCACCCCTTTGATTGCACAGCTTGAAGACAAATATGATGGAATTGTTATCTTCCATAGGTATGATGTTTCTGAATTAAGAGGGTATGAATTATACAACAAGCTTTGCAGTATACAGTCAATACTTCTTCAGGACAGATACATACCTCTGGTTGGTATTGGCAATGACATATTAATGGGGGTTGATGCAATAAAAAATAATCTTGAGGAAAAAATAAATTATTATTTAATGCTTGAAGAAAAACCTTGTCCTCTTCCAGGAGATTTATCCTGTTCATTCACAAATTATACTATTGATGATTCAGAAAAAACCCATATAATACCTGACTTTTCCGGACAGGTTACTTTGCCTTTGATTATTGGAGCAGGACTTGTTGATGGAATAAATCCATGCGCATTTGCAGTTATGATATTTTTTGTAAGTTATCTGATAAGCATGGCAGGGAATAGAAAAAAGATAATTAAAGCAGGGATAGCATACATCACTTCTGTTTATATAACATATCTCCTTGCAGGACTTGGGCTTTTGAGCGTTATCCAATTTTCAGGAGTGTCAGGCATAGTTTACCAGATAGCCGCTTTTGTTGCAATTATTGTAGGTATAATCAATATAAAAGATTATTTTTGGTATGGAAAGGGAATTACTTTTAAAATCCCAGAATCAAGAAAGCCAACAATCCAGTCATTAACTGCAAAAGCAAACATACCTGCTGCAGTGGTTTTGGGATTTTTAGTTGCAATGTTTGAACTTCCATGCACTGGCGGGGTTTATTTTGCAGTACTGGCAATGCTTGCAAATGTGGCAACACTTTCATTTGCAATTCCTGCTCTTCTGTTGTATAACTTTATGTTTGTTCTCCCTTTAGCTTTTCTTTTAATTCTTCTTCTGAAAGGTATGAGTGCTGAAAAGCTTGAAGATTGGAGAACTAAAAGAAGGAATTGGATGAAACTTGCAACAGGAATACTTTTAGTGGTTCTTGGTGTTGCAATGCTTCTTAACCTTATTTAATAAAACTTAAATGTTGAATTTACAAGCTTTTTAACTTCTTCGGGATTGTTTAAAGCAGATATCATAAATTCCAATGAATGAGGAACTAAAACTATTTCACCAGAACCAAATCCATCAACAGGAACTCCAACATTCCACGATGTTGTTATTGATGGCGGCAGGGAAAGCTTTTTTGCCCATTCGTTATCTTCCTGAGTTGCTCCGTTTACTACAAGAAGCTTGTCTCCAAGCATTGCACCTATTGGGTTGTGTGTGTGCGCTCCAAGGAGTATATCACATATAATCTGTCCTTTTTTGATTTTGTTTACTATTTCAGGAACTTGGTTTGCATGAGTGCTTGCAAGTTTATGCTGAGCACATATCTCATAAAGGAATCTCTTATAAACCCCCCATGAGAAAGCAGCAAATCCGGTTCCCTGGCCTACTGAACCTTCTGTTATGTCAATGTTAATCAAATCTTCAATATCAAGTTCATCTTCTGGTGTATTGGTTAGCTTACTGTACATCTCTTTAAGATAGCCAAGCTTTTCTTCACATGAATGATAAATTGTTCTGTAAACATCTCTTGCAGTATTGGCAAAACCTTCATTAATATCAAGTCCAGTTTGGTGTGTTTTTGTGTTTGTTGTGTGTCCTGTATGTGTGCACCCCAAATAAAGAAGCTTTGTTCCTATAATTTCCTTTTCAATAGCCCTCATAAGCATTTCTTTGTTATTTTTCTCATTATCCCTTATCATTTCCTGTTCAAACATGTTAATCTGCTGCTGTACTGGAACAACATTTGTTTTATATGCATTTTTAATGCTTAAATTTGAAATTCTAATAAGTTTTTCAGCATCGCTGATATTATTATTCTGCATTATAACATCAATTTTTTTTCTTAACTGGTCAGGATCCATGTCTTTTTTATAAACTCCTTTGTTCCTTTCAACTTCAAGTGAGTAATTTTTACCCTGTATGTTATCTCCGTTGAAGAATACTGAAACAATATCGAATAAAGACTGTATTACATTTTCAGCAAGAGTAACAGGGAGGATATATCCGTGCATATTACATTCATACTCTTCTTCAGCTTTTTTTCTTTGTTCAGGAGTCATTTCAATGAGTTTTACATGCTGGCTTCCGATATGATCATCCCCTCTTGAACGAAAAAATACAAGAGGCTGTTTTGCTTTTGCTTCTCCATTAGAATAATTTTCAAGAAAATCCTGAGTTAGAACATTAAATCCCAAGAATTCCCCTTCTTTTCCAAGAATGTCAACTGCTAATGCTCCCGTGAATAATTCAAGGGTGTAAGCCATTCTCTGTGCAATATCCTGAGGAACAAGAACATGCTGTTCAAGTTCACTTAATAATATTTTTTTATTCATAAATGGAGGGAGCTGGACGAGATAAGTATACAGCTCTTTTAATCCGTCTAACTTATGGGTATCAAGCGGATATTGGCTTCTCCTTATTCCAGCGTTATTATTAATCATTCCTACACCAAGGATGCCGTGAAGGTTTCCATTTACTGCAATTCTTGGTATGTCTTCTCTATTCTTCGCATCAGCAACTTTCGCTCTCCAATGTTTTGTCATCCTCTCCATTGCAGATACAAGAGGATTGTCAGATACTCTGTAATTGCTGTGTGTAAAATTAACCATTGCGTCATTGATTCTTATATTTGCATCAACTGGAAGAACTTTTGAATTAGGTATTGTTTCCTCAAGAGTCTTTATCAAGTCATCTTCAGCGTTTTTTAAGTAAGCAATTCTTTTATCGTCCTGAACATTTGTCATGATGATATTCTTGCCATATGCAGTTAGTGAAATAAGTCCTTCATCCAATATGCCCATCTGTTTTGTTATTTGTGACTTCCCCTTTGTAGTTTCAGCATCCTGTAATCTTTTAGAAAGTTCTTTTCTTAAGTCTTTTATTATCCCTTCCAGAACAGTATATCTACTTCTGTTTCTGCCAGAATCATGTCTTAAAGTATCATTTCCTTCGCTCGTGTATGTGTCAAATTCAGTAGGTCCCATGCTCAAGAAAATTGGAATTTCATGTTTTTCATTTGACTTAAAAGCATCTTTTACAAGCCTCATTGTGGCTTCTTTTTTCATGATGGAGTTTGCATAATCATATTTGATTTCACCCACCTTACCGATGGCTTCCATTAATCTATCTACCCCATCAGAACTGTCTGCACCAAGAGCTTTTTCAAGTCCAGCCCAGTCTTTTTTGTTTACTTTTTTAACAATATCAGGCATGTATTTATCAATTATATCATGATCAACTATCCCTTCATTTGAAAGGGCCCTTATATTTTTGTTTGTTGAGTGTCTTCTGTTATCAAAATAAAATCCGTTTCCAGGGATACATATTACATCTGCACCTGTTTCATGAGCATAAGCAAGGGCAGAATTCATCATTTTAGCACCCGAATATTTCTTCCCAATATAGCTTGCACCTATCAGTTCAACATTGGCTTTTGAAAGTCCATCTTTTTCAATAACCAAATGAGGTATACCCGCAGCGTCATATTTTATGTCCTTAATGTTCATGTTCTCCCACCTGCCTGAGAATTATTATGTAGTAAAAATATAAAAAGCGTATTACAATAGCTTTTTAAATAGTTCATAAAAATATTATTGAATTAATTTTTAAAAAGGATTTGTGTTGTTGAGCATAACAAATTTTAATTAAAAAGAATGTTCTTTCATGTTTAATTATCTCTTAAAAATTTCTGAAGGTAAACCTCAGCTAAACCCCTCCAATCCCCCCAATTTCTGCTTAATTCAACCGAATCCACTGAGTTGTAATATTCTCTTGCTATTTTATCAATAAGACAATCTTTATAAAAAAAAGAATAATTTCTTTTTTGAAATATGTTGAATATATTGATTGAATAGGCACCTAGTCCTTTTATCTTTTCAATAGGAACTTTTCCGTAATTTTCAGCCAGATTTAAGATGAATTTTTTTCTATAACCCAAGGAACAGCTGTCAAGCTTTTCAGGTTTTTCCAAAATATCCTCTTTTTCAGGGAAATAACCATAGGAATCATAGATTTTAACCAAGGTTTTAAGATATTGTTCAAAACCAACCATCTGTGAACAAATTATTGAAACCAGTGCTTCAAAATCTGAAAATGCAGATACTATTCGTATCCCCTTTATTTTGTCAATATAATCGCTAAGCACTTTATCATTTCTGCATAACATATAAAACTGTTCAAGGTTTTCTTCAGCACCAAGACAATATCTTATCCTGTTTACAAAATTTTCATCAACTTTTCTGTCAGTTTCAATATTCAGCAAATTATTGTTCTGGTTAAGTGTTAGATTGATTAATGTATTTTTGTATTTTACTGTTCTTTCAGGTTTTTGCTTAAAAAGAAAAAGGAAAGGCTTGTAATTCAGGGTTTTATTCAGGTTAAAGTCTGTTGTAAGCTCAATTTCCATTTAAATAATAATCTTGCATTATTTTATTAAGATGACTAATCGCAACAATTATAACCTAAAATTGTTTATTTTAAAACATAACACAGATGGTTTAAAATGATTACAAGAGCCAAATATAGAATTGCAAAATTATGGAAGCCTTTTACTTGGGTTCTGCATAAATTAAAGATAAAGCCGAATTATATAACTGCTTTTTCAGTTCTTTTTGCAGTACTTGGGGCAATGTTAATTAATACAAATGTTGTTTATTCCATGATATTTTTTGCAGTAGCTTTTTTCTCAGATGTTCTTGACGGAGCTCTTGCAAGGGAGTACAGACAGGTTACTAAATTTGGAGCTTATTTTGATTCCTGCGTTGACAGAATAATTGACCTGCTTTTTGTTTACAGTTTGTTTGTTTATGTTGGATTTACAAACATTTCAATACTTGCGGCAGGATTTATGCCTTTAATATCCTATTTCAAGCACAGGGCAGACCCAATTATCAAAGAAGAAAAAAATTTTGTAAAGCACAGTGTATTTGACAGGGCTGAAAGAACACTTTATCTTTTATTCTCATTTGCAATCTATTTTGTTTATCCTGATTTTTCCAGAGCAATGTTTATGCTTTTTATACCTCTTTGTGTAGCAGCAATGTTTGAAGTATTTGTAAAGGTTTATATCAGGATGGGAAAGCTGAAAAAATAAATTGCATGCAGTTTGTATGTAATTCACTATCTAAAATCTTATATAGTAATAATTTTCTAAATCACATACTATGGCGGAGATGTGCTTATGAACAGCCCCACCATTAAGGATGTTATTCTGCTGTTTGAGTCTGAAAAAAACAATTTTTTAGGAGTATCACACAAACACATTGCAAAAAAGCTTAAATCTAATGAAACAGAAACCCTTGAACTTCTAACTGAAATGGCCGAATTAAACATACTTGAAAGGCTGAGTGGCGCTGAATTTATACTTAACCCAAAAGACATGTGGAAAAAGTAGGATAACTTTTAAATGTAGTGTTTTATTATTAATACTTATATGGTTAAATCTAAACAGAGTAAGAAACCAAAAGAAAAAATCTTTGATTTTAAAACAACAGAAGAGCTTAAGGTAGATAAAAAAATTCTCAATCAGATTATCGGACAGGACAGGGCTGTTGAAATAATAAGAAAAGCTGCAAAACAAAGGCGTCATGTTTTATTGATAGGTGAGCCAGGAACTGGGAAATCCATGCTTGGCCAGGCAATGGCAGAACTGTTGCCCAAGGAACAGCTTGTTGATATTCTTGTATCCCCAAATCCAAGGGATGAAAATTCTCCAAAAGTGTTGATTACAAAAGCAGGAAACGGGCAGAAAATAATTAATTCGTCAAAAGATATCAAGCAGGGTATTGGGGAAAACGGACTTCTCGTTTTCTTTGCAATGTTTGCAGTAATAAGTGTGATATCATATATTGTTGACTGGCTTGTTGATTCTGAAGTAAGTGAAGTACTGAGAGCGGCAAACAGAATATCAGGAACAATATTCACTATGGCAGCAATAGTTGTTTTCTTTATAGTTTTTCTGTCATTCAAGATGGGGCAAAAAAAAGTAAAGCTTCTTGGCCCTAAGCTTGTTGTTGACAACAGCGGTAAAAAATACGCTCCTTTTATTGATGCAACAGGAGCGCATGAAGGTTCTCTTTTAGGAGATGTCCTTCATGACCCTCTTCAAAGCGGAGGATTGGGAACTCCTGCTCATGAAAGAGTAATTGCAGGAGCAATACACAAGGCACACATGGGCGTTTTATTTGTTGATGAAATAGCAACATTAAAACACGAGATGCAGGTTGAACTTCTTAGTGCAATACAGGAAAAGAAATTCCCAATAACTGGGAGAAGCGAGAGAAGTGCAGGTGCAATGGTTAGGACTGAGGGCGTGCCATGTGATTTTGTTCTTATTGCAGCAGGAAACCTGGAAACTATTAAGCATATGCATCCTGCATTGAGAAGCAGGATTATAGGGAATGGTTATGAAATTTATATGAATACAAGAATCCCAGACACTTCTGAAAACATGAAAAAGCTCGGCATATTTGTTGCTCAGGAAGTTGTTAAAGACGGAAAAATACCTCACTTTACAAGAGAAGCTGTAATTGAGCTTCTTGAAGATGCAAGAAAGAAATCAGGAAGAAAAGGCTACTTAACGCTTAAATTAAGGGAATTGGGTGGAGTTGTTAGGGTTGCAGGAGATATTGCTCTTGAAAAAAATCACAAATATGTCACTGTTGATGATATTAGACTTGCAAGAAAATATGCCTCCTCTCTTGAACAGCAGATAGTTCATAGATACATTGGTGAGAAAAAAGAATATCAGTTGATAAAGAACAAGGGGGAGATTGTTGGAAGGGTAAATGGACTTGCTGTTTTAAGTGATGAAGAATCAGGAATAGTTGTTCCTATTGAAGCAGCTGTGACAAGAAGTATGAATCCCGGGCGTTCAAGAATACTTGCAACAGGAAAGCTTGGAAAAATAGCAAAAGAAGCAGTGATAAATGTAAGCGCAATAATAAAAGAATATTCATCCAAAGATCTGTCAAAGCATGACATACACATCCAGTTTCTGCAGACTTATGAAGGGGTTGAAGGGGATTCAGCAAGTATATCTGTTGCAATAGCTGTACTTTCTTCTCTTGAGGGAATACCTGTAAGACAGGACACTGCTATGACAGGTTCTCTTTCAATTTTAGGCGAAGTTCTGCCTATTGGTGGGGTTAATGCAAAAATAAATGCAGCTATTGAAGCAGGCGTTAAAAGAATAATAATACCTCAGACAAATTTTAAAGATGTTCTTGATAATGGGGACAAAATAAAAGTAATCCCTGTTAACACAATAGATGAAGTAATAAACGAAGCACTTGTTTCTTCTGCAAAAACAGTAAATTTAGTTAAAAGTGTTAAAAAAGTTATATAAGTTTCAGCAACTTTTAAATTGTATTAAAGCTTAAATAGATAATATGATTTTAACAATACTCCTGATTGTAGCAGGGCTTGCACTTCTCATTAAAAGTTCAGACTGGCTTGTTGAATCAGCAGCAGCTCTTGCAAAGCGCCTTGGAGTCCCTGAGCTTACAATAGGACTTACAATTGTTGCTGTTGGAACATCTCTTCCTGAAATGGTTTCTGCCGTAACTTCTTCTTTAATAGGACAGCCACAGCTTGCACTTGGTAATGTAATAGGAAGCAATCTTTCAAACCTTTGCTGGATACTTGGGCTATCTTCTCTGCTTGCTACAATAAAAACAAAAGAAGTTGAACTTAAACGAGACGGCTACATTATGCTTAGTGTTACAACAATATTCATGCTTATGGGCTTCAGAGGTTATCTTGATGCTTTTTCAGGTTTAATACTCATCCTTATATTTTCAGTATATACTCTTTTCTTAATTCAAAGCGGGGCTAAAAAGAAAAAACATTATTTCTCGGAATTTCTTGATTATTTTTTTAATTTCAAATACCTGACAACTATAAAGGATATTAATGAAAAAATATTCACAAAAAGACGTATTAGGAAAAGAGACAAAGTGGTTGCTGTGAGATACAAAGAAAGTGGACATCTTGAAAAAAAAGCAGAAGTTTCAGCAAAGGAGCTTTTAATAAAAGATATTTTAACAATTGTTCTTTCAATGGTTGGTGTGATAGCTGGGGGATGGCTTTTCATAACAAATGTTTCTTATTTTGCCGATATGCTGGGGATTACAAAAACTTTCATGGGCATGACCCTTGTTGCAATAGGAACAACACTTCCTGAGCTTTTTGTTGCAATATCCTGTATAAAAAGAAAATACTTTTATTTGCTAATAGGAAATGTGCTTGGAAGCTCTATAACAAACATACTTTTAGTTATGGGACTTTCCCTTTTGTTTTCAAATTATGTTGTTGTTCCGGATACAATAAGATTTTTCACTCTGCCCTTTCTTTTTTTAATAGCACTTGTTTCCTCTGTGTTTATAAGGACTGGCTGGAAAATAGACAGATTTGAGGGAGTTATACTTATTGGAGCCTATGTTTTTGTGTTATTGTTCAATTATTTCTTTTAGCAAAAAATATATAATTAAAAGAATGATAACATACTAAATGCAGGACTTTTGGTTTTGGACACATACAATCTCATCTATTGTCGCTTTTGTCCTTGTTATAATACTTGATTTGCAGTGTATAGTTGGGGGTGTATTAAGAAAAATATCATTAAGAAAGAAGTCAAAAAAAGAAAAGAAACAGATGCAGAAAGAAGCAGTAATGACTATCAGATATCACAAAGAATTTGCAATTGCAATGCTTTTTGCATTAATTGTATCGCTGATATCTTCTTTATTTTATGGGTTCACTATAACTTTTGACTTTACAGATATCTTCAATCTGCATTATTGGTTTGGATTTGGTGCATTTGTGTTTGCACTGCTCCCCTTTCCCATTATTTATATCTTAAAAAGATCTCCGCTTCATTATCCTGTTGCTTACATATCCGGTATTTTTATGATTCTTGCAGTAATTACTGGTTTTATGGCTTATGGACCCATGATGAAAAGTTATTTCCCTGATTCAGGTCTGCCTATTGAAACCGGAGAACTTGAATGCATGACTCTTGAACAGATTAATTCAACAGAAAGATGTCTTGTTGCTGTGGATAGTGTGGTCTATGATATGACCAATATGCCGAGATGGGGAAGCGGAAAACATTATGATTACTTCTGCGGAGGAAATTATACAAAAGAATATATACTTTCAATAGTTCCTTCACACGCAGCTGATAAATATTACGGTGCTGTTGCAGGAACTCTTTGTGAAGAATAGGACATTTTAAGTAAATATTTGTTTTATTAATACATATGGCTGAAGTCTTATTTACTCAGGATGAAATAAAACAGCACTTGTTTAATGTAGTCACTGAAAGACTTAGTCCGGATGAAATCAAAAGTTTAACTCTTAAAATAAATGAAATGATTGATAATGTTCTACAGTCTCTTGATTCTGAAGATTTAACAAGCAATAACGCCCAATTGCTATATCACGGAATTAGTTACTTTGAGGATTTATACAATAAAGTACATGAAGAATTTCTAAAGAAAAATAGAGCTGAATTAAAATCCTATGAGGCAATTTACATTCCTGGTGACATGGATAGATAAAATAAAGAAATGCTCCCGGCGGGATTTGAACCCGCGTCACAGGCGTGAGAGGCCCGTATCCTTGACCGTGCTAGACGACAGGAGCATTAACTAATCCTTAGAAAAAACCCTATTTAAACTTTATGATTTATCCAGTAAGAAGACTCCATAAATCAATCTGCTGAGCAAGGGAGATATAAGAAACACTGCTTAATCCTGTGATGTTCTTTACAACATCTGTAAGAACATCCTTTGTCCCTAAGTAATCAACAAGCCCTGCCTCAAGAGCTTCTTTTCCAGTATAAATTTTAGCAGTAATAACATCGTCCCAGTCTAAAATCTGATGCCTGTTCTCTCTTACAAATTCAAGAGCACCTTCATTTATCTCATTAACTATTTTCTGAAGCATTTCAAGCTCCTCGTCAGTGGCTTCTTTATAAGGACTTCCTATGTCTTTGTAAACTCCTGATGTTATCCTATTGTAAGTAATATTGTAATCATCAAGAGCATGCCCAAAACTGATATAAGACATAGTAGTTCCTAAATTCCCAACAAGACTGAAATCATGCGCAACAATAGCATTGCATGCACTTGCTATAATATACGCTGCAGAAGTTCCAGTCTCTCTTATCCATGCTATGACGGGAATATCCATTGATTTTATTTTCTGTGCAATTTCCATGCCTGCAACAGCCCCCCCGCCAGGAGAGTTTATTTCAAGAACAACTGCTGAGATTGAAGATGTTTTTTCAGCCCTTTCAAGATATGCAACAATATCATTTGATGAAGCAGATGTTGAAAGTGTATTGAGCGATATGCCTCCGCTTACTGATATTGCACCATCTATTTTAATAAGAGCAACACTGCCCCCCACCAAACCGCCAAAAGATTCTACTCCAAGAAAAGACGGAACAACATACGCAAGTCCAACTCCTAAAAGGGCGATTGCGATTATTGCTATTATGAATTTAAATACAGCATTCATATTAATCCCTCCATGAAATTTT
>JAQUSD010000028.1 GCA_028715295.1 Candidatus Nanoarchaeia archaeon | reverse complement strand
TAGTTATATTCATAAATAACTAACAGAAATTTATTTGGCTTCAAAGGGAGTAAAATTATGAAAAAAGGGCAATAACACATGTTATCACTGTGGGAGAAAAGTATATCCCGGAACAGGTACATATCACCTGGGTAGATTGGTTCATGAAAAATGTAAATATATTGAAAGAATAAAATCATTAAGAAAAAAATTTTTGATAATTTCTATTACTTTTTTCCTTCAATCCCCCCTTTTAGTCTTAACCTTACTTCATTTAGGTATTACCAAAAATGAAGAAAGGGCTTTGAACTCATACTTTCAAGCCCCAGGTGGGAATTGAACCCACAACCTCCGGTTTACAAGACCGGCGCTCTACCATTGAGCTACTGGAGCAATATTCTTTTTACAGTTGCTTTTGTTTTTTAAAAGTTTTCTTTTTGCTTCTTTTTGTAATATTTATATTGAACACACTCTTTATTCTTTATTATGTATGTTGATGTTCACACCCATCTGTTTTCACCAATGTGGAGATTAAATCTTAAAGCTTATTTTCTTACAAAGGGCTATAATTCTTATCTTGCATCTGTTTCAAACCTTAAATCACATACAAAAGATTTTGAAAAGTGTTTTACTCTTTCAATGACTGTTCCTGTTGCAGGGGAGTATGAGGTTGATTTTGATGATTTTATATACGAAGCTTCAAAGAAGGAAGACAAATTTTTAGGTTTTGTTTCCCCAAGACATCTAGAATACCTTAAATACAAAAACATCTATGGTGTAAAATTCCACAGATACGTCCAGAATATAGACAGACCAGTTCTTAAAAGAGCATTTAATTTGATGGAAAAAAGAAACCAGATAATGAACATCCACATAAGCGAGGATTTAATACATTTTGACAAAATAACAAATGAATACATCAAAATGTTCAGAGAACTTCTTCAAAGCTATCCTAATGTAAGGGTTATTATACCTCATTTTACTGCATTGGATAAATTCATTGATTTAAAACAGGTTTATTTTGATACTGCATTAATACCAAGAACCGGGATACAGGATTTTATTGATGAATGCGGTGTTAATAAACTTCTTTATGCTTCTGACTTTCCATTTACAAATCCGGACAAGGATTACAAGAAAAAAATAATCCCTCTTGACACTTCAAGGAAAAACAAGATGAAAATTCTAAGAAATAATGCAATGCATTTAATCAACAGGGTTAAAAAATAATCATAAAGAGCTGACAGCAGACCATATCCCTTTGATTATTAATGCAAAAGCAAAGAAATACACAAAAGTCGGGTTTAAATACTGGGTTGCATTTGCGTATAGGAAAAGAAGCACAGCCCCGGTTATATCAAGCATACCCATTACAAATATCAAAACAGACACCATTAGAAAGATATAAAATGTTATGTTTTTAAAACTTTATTTTATGGCAGTTGTACCATTTGTAAAAAGCATGATTGCAGTGCCTAACATATTTGGGTATAATGAGAGTTTTATTGATTTGACTAAAAAGTTTTTTTTGAATTATGTAAATGACATGCCTTCTGATGAATTTCTTGAATTAATAGAAGAAGCTGAAGAAGAACTTGAAAGCACACCTGGTTTTTATCCAATGGAAAAAGGACTTAATGTTTATTATGCTGTCAGTAATGGAAAAGTCACAGTATATGCATGTGGTGAAGGTTTGTCAACTTATGTTGTATACAAATCAAGGGATGTTTCTAATTGTGATATAAAGGTAAAAAATCTTATATGCTCAAAAACAATATTTAGAGAAATAAAAGAACCTTCTGAATCATTGTATATCTGATTTAAGAGTGATTTGTATCTGTCATGCTGTGGTATTTCGCTCGTATGAAATATTTATCATTTCTCTGGCGCTGATAAGTCTCCTGCTCTAAAAATTTTTCTTTGAATCCTTTAAAAAGATAATTCCCGTTTCTTCTTGTTAGGTTTTCAAGAGAATCATCACACATGAACATATTTACAGCAGTTTATTATTAAAAATTTATTGGATTTACTGCTGTTTGTTTATCTGGTTTTCCCAGCATCCTTCTCCATAATACTGTTCGTCTGAACACCATGTTCCATTACCAAGCATGCACTGTCCTGACTGACTTCCGTCATAATTTGTTATTATCTGGTATTTGCCGTCATGGTTTATACAGTCCTGTGTAAAAGGGGAAAGCATGCCTGTACTACTGTTGTAATTTGTTTCTGTTTTTGGAAGAAAAATCCATAATATGTATAATCCTATTATTGCAAGGATAATCCATATATAATGGGGAACATGGAACCTGAACTTTTTTTTCTGTTTTTTAGGCATATGTATTAGTAGTATTGTTTTGCTTATAATATTTTTGAAAATGCCGGCGGCGTGATTTGAACACGCGACCTCTGCGTTTCACATTGTTTCATACTCATCATGTTAAACACAGCAAACTGTGTTTTCAGAGCTCATAAAACAAATTTTATGAGCACAGCGCTCTAACCAGTCTGAGCTACGCCGGCGTATAAAAAATGATTTTTGTTACCATATTTAAAGCTTTCTTTAAACTTCAAGCATTTAATTCGGTTAAACATTATTGGACAGTATTGACAAAAACACAGCGTATTTTTAATGTATCAATTATTCTATGGTGTAAATGCAGAAAAAGTATTACATAGATTCGTGTATATGGATAGATTACTTTGAAAATCGTTCAGATAGATTTAAACCATTGGGGGATTGGGCGTTTCTGCTTTTTAAAAAAATCATAAATGAAAATAATCTGATACTCTACTCTGATTTATTACAAGGAGAATTATCAAATTTATTCAATGAGTCTGATATAACTGAAATATTATCTATAATTCCAGAAAGAATTTTATTAAAAGTAAATTCTTCTAAAATACAGTTAAAAGAAACAATGTTTATCTCTAAAAAATTTATGATACCTGTTAATGATGCTCTGCATTTTATTTTAGCAAGAGAGAATAATGCAATCTTAATAACAAGGGACAAACACCTTTTAGAATTGCCTGTTAAAATAAAAGTGGCAAAACCAGAAGAATTAATCTAAATTTAATTTTTTAGCAATCTGCATGAATGCAAGTTCTCCTGCTTTTTCTTCGTCCATCCTTGTTTTTCTTGTTAAAGTTCCTTTTAATCCTGCTAATTTCCTTATTGCTTCTTCTTTTTCAAGATTACTTAATTTACTCCTTATTGCATCTCTTATAAATTCAGTACGGGTGCTGTATCTGTGGTTTTTAATAGAACCATCTATATCTTTGAGCAGTTTTTCCTCCCTTTTTAGAGTTACCGTTTCCATGTATTACTTAGTATATACTAAGTAATATTTAAATTTTCTGTATAAAACTTCTTTTTAAACTTCAAGCTTTTTAAGTGCAATAACTCTTTTAAAAGTCAATGGATGCGTCATGAATATTTCAAGAAATCCATGAGCTTTTTCCATGCCTTTTGCTTCCTGAACACTCATGCTTTTTATTTTTGAAACAAAGCGCGGGTCCTCATCTGAATTAGGAGCTTCTATATAAAATGAATGTATGGCGCTGTCTGTTCTTCTCCCTTTTGTTTCTCTTAAACCATAGGAAATTTTTTCAAGAGCATTAGCCATTGAAGAAGGGTTAGTGATATCTGCTGAAAATGCATCAGCATAATATTCTCTTCTTCTTGAAAGCCATAAAACAAGAAGCTGTCCTATCATTCTTGCAGCCATGGCTCCTGCATAAACTAAAAATATACTGCCACTTCTGTCCCTGCGGTTTGGAGTCGCGATTATTGCAAGGTAATATAAGAGAATGGGCAGTATTGAAGCAATAGTCATTACAATATAATCCCTGTGTTTTATATGTCCTAGTTCATGTCCAATCACTGCTTTTATTTCACTTTTATCCAGTGTTTCAATAAGCCCTGTGTGCAGAGCCAGATAAGAATCTTTCTGGCTTCTTCCGAATGTAAATGCATTTGGCGTAGGATTTCTCACAATGAACATTTTCGGGAGTTTTAAACCAGCTTTTTTGCACAACTCTTTTGTCATATTATAAATCTCCTTGTATTCTTCTTTATCCATTGGCTGAAGCCTCATTAATGATTTTAGTATTGAAGGAGCAAAATACCACTGGAAAAACATCAACCCAATTGAAAAAGCAAGAGCAAGAACAATGCCTGTTATGCCTTCTGCTCCTGAAATCCAGAGTATAAAACCAAGAAGTCCTGCAATAAGTCCGAAAACCAATACAAGAGTAATTGAAGAAATCATCTTTACTTTAAAAAGTCCTTTTACAGCCATGATTATAATAGTTAAGTAATACTCTTATATATTTTATTAGTAGCCATAGAGTTTCTTTTTTAGTTTTTCATACTCATATTTTGCTTTGTCAAATATCTTATCTCCATAAACTACAAGCATTACTGCTGTTGTAAGCAAGCCCATGCTCATAAGCCCTGCAACAATTATAAATGCAGTAGGATTTTCATTGAAATAATTAATTAACGGAAGTGCAGGCGCAGACACGCTTAACAATGTTGACAAATTGTTTGATTTATCCCCTGTTTCAAATAAGTTATCCAGCTTATCCCCTAAGTTTTTCCTGTGTTCCTCTCCATGTGTCTTAAGATAATCCTGCTTTGACATTTCTTTTACTTTTTCATTACATGGCTTTTGAAGATTTTCACATACATTTTCTAATCTCTTGTCAGAATCCTTTGGCTTTTTGGTATAACTCATACTACAAATTAAGAATGCTAAATTAATAAAACTTTCAGAATGGACCTGCCGGGAGTTGAACCCGGACTCTCCCACAAGCCAGGCGGACGTGTTACCGTTACACCACAGGCCCATTTTTTACGAATAGTTTATATATGCCGGTTTTTTAAAGTTATTCTATGGCTAAAAACAAACTGAGATTATCACCTGATGATGCCTGGAAAAAATACAGAAAAATGCTTGTTCTTGGAAACGCACTTTTAGTTGTAGGTGCTTTATGGGGACTTAAAGAACTCGGCTACATTGCTTATATTTTTGGGATCACTGTTGATACTCTCTTCTGGCCTTTAGTGTTTATGTTTGGAGGGATTCTTTTCCTTGCAAAATCCCTAATACTCAAAAAGAGATACAAAATCTAAACAGTAAACTTTATACCTTGCTTTTTTATTAGATTATTTCATGGTTGATTTTAACTGGTTCATTACTCTGGGTTATTTGGGAGCATTTCTTGCATCTCTTCTTGGATGCGCCAGTTTTGTGATATCATTACCTTATGCTTTTGTCCTTGTTGCATTAAGTACTGTTTTAGACCCTTTTCTGCTGAGTATTGTTTCTGCTTTTGGAGCTGCAATAGGAGAGTTTACAAGCTATGCAATCGGCTGGGGGGTAAATTACAGCAAGAAAAAAATAACTGGTGAAGAAAAAGATGAAAAACCAAGAAAAGGGCTTAAAAGAGCATGGTATAAACTTGTTGATAAAACATCAAAATGGTTTTACAAAAACGGATTTATGACTATTGTTCTTTTTGGTGCAACTCCCCTGCCTGATGATATTGTGGGCTTTATTGCAGGAGCAACAAATTACAGCAAGAAAAAATACTTTTTGGCTAACTTAATAGGAAAACTGATTATGAGTTTCTTCATAGTTTATTCAAGCAGATTTGGGATTGAGGCGCTGATAGATATATGGGCAATATAACTTTTTAAATAACAAACTCATGTTTATCATTATGAACTTAAGAAAGATACTCCCATTTATTTATTTAATATTCATAGCCTGTTTTTCAGCGCTTTTCTTTTATGTAAGGAATTTGGTTTCAGAAAGCACTCTTGTATATTTTGAACTTGTCTCTATATTGACTTTATTGATTTTTTACTTTTTTGTTATAAGATATGAAATTGAGCATAATATGAAAAGTATTGAAGTCAGGTTTGAGAAGACTGAAAGAAGATTTGCACATGAGGTTAGAGAACTTAAAAAATCAATAAATCTCCTGCATGCTGATGTTAAGAAGATGAGGAAGAAGTGAGATATTATGGATGAGTTTATTGATGTAATAAATGAAAAAGAGGAGATTACAGCTACTAAAAAAAAGAGTTTTGTTCATAAAAATCACTTACTGCACAGAATATCCTGTGTTTTTGTTTTCAAAGGTAATGAATTCTATATACAGAAAAGGAGCATGCTTAAGAGGCTATTCCCCGGCAGGTATACTTTCAGCGCAAGCGGACATGTAAAATCAGGAGAAACAACTCTGCAGGGAATTAAAAGAGAACTTCAGGAAGAATTAGGAATTAAAGCATCAGGATTTGGATATGTGGGAAAATTAAGAATACGTCATCCTGAAGAAAATATTATTGCTTACATCTACAAGGCAAAATCAAACCAAAAAATTAAATTAAGAAAAACAGAGGTACGCAGTGCAGTTCTCGTTTCAAATGTTGAAATAAATAGGCTTGTTAAAACCGAGAAGAACACATTTAGTCCTGTTTTTATTAAATCCTATATAAAATTTAAAAATAAGATATGGGCCTGACGGGATTTGAACCCGCAACCTACTGGTTAAGAGCCAGCCGCTCTACCAGGTTGAGCTACAGACCCATTATTCAAAAATGACTTTGTTTTGATTATTTAAATTTTGCTGTTTGTGTTTTTTGGTGCTGTATTGGTTATTTTTGATTGAACATCTCAGAAAGCAGAACTCGTAAATTTACTGACAAATAATCAATAACTTTGTTTTTTTTCATAATCAACATAAACTTTTGTATCTTTACCAAGCCTTGCAAGAATTGTTATTGCGTCTTTAAACAAATCAAGATGTGTTTTTGATAAT
>JAQUSD010000008.1 GCA_028715295.1 Candidatus Nanoarchaeia archaeon | reverse complement strand
GTTCTTCACAGAAGTTTTTATGCCTTACAACAGGAGTATATCTTCCATCCTTATAATTAACATCTCTTATTAAATTAAACCTATAGATTGAAAATGTTTCGGCTGAATTATTGCAGTATCCGCATTTTACCCCCTTGCTGTTTGTTTCTAATTTCTCTAATTCTGTTTTGCTGTCCTTAAATTTCTGTACATAGTCAATAACCGCATTTATTTCATCCATCATTGCTTTAAGCAGAAATAGGTATTTCTTTTTTTTATTTCCCGAAATTCTAAACTTGGACGGCCGAGGCCTGTAATCTTCCATAAATTAACCAACCCTCCTTATTGCTATTTCAACTTCTTTTCTTATTTTTTTTAATTCTTTAATAAAACTATCTGAGTCGTTAACTTCTTTTTTATTCACAGAAACTGCAGTGGTGTAGATATTTTTGAATATTTCATCAAGTATTGGAAGAAATGTTGTTTCATCAAAAACTAATCTTCCAAAAATACGGTTTCCCTCAAGCCTGTAAATAATTCCGTATTTTTTAAGCATATTAATTGCTTTTTTGTTTTTTTCTTCTGAATAGAATTTTTCATCAATGAATTGGTTGCTTGGATATTCTTTTCTTATTATGCTTTTATTGTCAAGACTGCTCAGTATAGCCCCCAAACCATAAACTAAAGAGGTATACTTTTCTTGATACTTGTCCATTTTATTATTTTTAATATCCTTTTTCATCTTAGAAACCAATTTTGACAAATCTCCTACTGTTCTTGGATAATCCCTTTTTGCGTGTTTTTCAGCCATTTTTGTAAAAAAGTTAATATGTTTCAGTGCTTTTTTATCAGCATCAGGAAGTTTTACATTTCCCTTAAGCCCATAGTTAATCCCAATGTTTATGTTTTTATTGAGAAGCTTTACTTCATCAATTATATTTTGTTTGATGTATTCAGATAACGCTTCAAGCGTCTTCTCGGCGTTTGCGTCTTTTTTCAACTCCTCAAATTTTTCAGGAGCCAAACTAGAACCCAGTCCCATTGAATAAGAAACTCCTTCTCCGAGCCAAAGATTGACAATTTTTTTAATTATGTTTTTTCCCTTTTCCCAAACCTGTTCTGAAAGATTTTCTAATCCTTCTTTATCTGAAGTTTTTCTTTGCCTACTACTTGAAGAGCCTGATTCTCTTCTCCCTATAAGGAATGTTGCTATTAAAAGAACAATAACAACAAATGCAGTTATTGTGTCCCTTACTAAAATACCAACCTGTCCTGCAGGCGTTGTATCTGAAAATAACTGGGGGTTTATAACATTCAAAACGATTAAAACAGCAATTATCACACCACAAATAATTATTACTGCAGGAGCCCAGTTATTCCTGTCCCTAAAATCCCATGTTTTTAATCTTGAAAAAACAAGCCGGTTTACTAATGTTAAAACAACAACAGCAGTGATTATACCTACTGCAACTGCTATTGGATTTTCTGAGAGATAATTATATATATCTAAGACAAAACTAGAGGGCAGTGCAAAGAAAGTTATAAATGCGAGAGTTACTGCTATTATTTTCCCTGCAACAAAGTACTTCTCCCTAAGCCCAGAAGGCAGTCCTGAGCGTTCAAAAATTCTTTTTGAACCTAAAAATACTGGCACTGCAACAAGAAGTCCTGCTATTATCCTTACAACATAATTCCCATATGAATTGAACAATGACTCAACAAAACCGTCTTGTGCAAAAACAGGCTGTGCTAATGAAAGGATTAAAAGTGTGATTAACCAAATCTTCTTTTTCATCACTTAAATCTAAGAAATTGAAGTTTTTATATATTATCTGCATTAAAATAGTGTTTAAACTTGAGATTTCTTCTGCCTTAAAATAATAAAAAATGCAATTATACCTATTGTTACAATTAATATCACTGGTGAGTATTCATTAAAACCCATCCTTACTGATTCGATTGTTGCATTATCAAGCCCCAAACCCACCAGTAAAGAAGCTGATAAACCCATAACAAGAGCTATTATTTTGAACTCTTTTTTTTCAGAAGATTCAAACATACCTGAGATTATAAAAAAAGGTATGAAAACAAGCACTGCAAGTGTTACTCGGAGTATTACACCTCCATTTTGGTTCCAGAAGTTCTCAAGATACTGTTCATTAGTGTTTGCAAAAACACTGCTTAGTGCTAAAAGCGTAACAGCGAGAATAGTTAGTTTTTTGTTAAGCATAGAGAAGTAATGCTAATTGTTGCTTAAAAAATTATTGAAAAACATCAATAACAGGAACTGATTTCTTTATGTTCCTCTTTTTCTTCTTAACATTATTCTTAAAGCTTTTTTCTCTTCCTGAGATAACAAGAATATCATCCTCAAGCTGTTTTATTTTAACAGAACATACTTCATCCTTATAGTGAGGGTTTACCCACAAAGCATCTGAGTAATTAGTGTCTTTTACTGGAATTAAGTTGAATGTTTTTGTGAATTTTTTCCCTCTTAATCCGGAATTTTTGACTTTTCCAACTATTTTAATCTCATTGTCAATGCCTTGCTGTAAAAGAAACTGTGCCGGAGCATAGATATTATCAATATTGTCTATTCCCTCTATGTTGTCAAAAAGCAGTTCTCTTCTTTCGAACATATTTACTGATGTTTTTTTACGCAAGTGGTCTGCTATTTTATTATGCAGTCCCCCCCAAATCCCAAAATTATCTTTGAAATTAAATTTTTTATCTCCAAAAAGAAACATTATCTTCTTTGCTAAACTGTTCTTAACAAGAGTGTATTTTTTATTCGAATCAACTATTGATTTTGAAGCCATATAAAATTTGCCTGTGTTATTTTCCAATCTTGATTTTTCCTGCGAAAGCTCAAGGTAGTTGTCTATTTCTGCCTGTTTAACAATGTAATAATTTTTGTTTCCAAAACTAAGTTTATATACAAAATGAGCTTGTTCGCAGTTTCTTATTTCTTTGTAAAATGACAATCCCCTCATGTTCACATTATCTAAAACCTGTCTTTTTCCATCAAATAAATCCACTTTTTCTGAGAGCGATTTTTCAAATTTCCTGCTTGCAAAAATATAATTTTCATCTCCAATGCCATTAAGTAAATCTTCCAGTTTTACTGCATATGTCTTAGCATCTTGAGTTGTTAAATAAATGTCTTCGTCAACGTTTCTATAATTTGACAAAAGAGCATTTTTCAAAGTAATAAGTTTTTTTAGTGCGCCTTCGCTTAGATATTCATTGTGTATAACTGAAACTTTTTGCATGTAATTTAAAAGATTAGAATTAGTTCCTGCAGGAGGAACATATTTCTTATTTGTTTCCTCCAAAAGAGGGCATAAAATGTTAATATACTCAAAAATACCCATACCATCTGAGTTTGATTCTTGAAGAACTTGGGTGAGAAGAGGTAGATTAGATGTGAGATCAGAATATAAACTAAAATAAATCTCAGCAGTTTGTTTAAACCCATCCATTTTGTCCTTTGGAAAATTAACATATTCTGGTTTTTTTTCTATATACTCCTTAAGTTCAACTAAACTTTCTCTAAAATCATTAAATTTATCAGTGGTGTTTAAATCTCTTGAATCTGCTTTTTTAATGCATTCGCCTATTTTTTCAAAAAATCCTGAAATAAATTCACAATTTACCTTATTCTGTTGATTAAATAATTCATGATTAGCTTCTTTTCTTGTTTCACTTAAAATATACGCGCCTTCAGCAAAGTCTTTTATTGAATAAACTTCAGCGTAAATTGAGTTCTTTTTTAGATTCTTTTTTACCATATATCTTGCAATATCACCGAATATGTTCTTCATTTTTAACCTCTAAAGCATTGAAAGGCCGAATCCTTGATTTATAAATCTTTCTTTTTTAAAGAAAATTTAGCTTATTTCTTATTTAAAAGTTGTTTTATTAAATCCTGCTTAGAACTTGTTTTTTCTTGTTCTGCTTTAAAAAAAACAGGTTCTAGAATAAGAGTATTACTTCCTGTTTTTGTTGCTGGTGCTAATGTATGGTTTTTTTTATTCATCAATGATTCGTGCAAAGATTGAATATGTTCCACATCTTTAGATATTGCCTCAGGAAGTTCTGTTGGAATCTGTATTGGATTAAGAGGTTTTTCATCCTTAACTGCAATCTCACTTAGCACAACTTGCTTAATAACATCGTCAATTGTTTGGGGTAATTTATGGGGAGCACTTTCATGAGCTGATTTACTATTTGCCCCTTGCCCAAGGCCATTTACATCAATTTTAACAGGTACAGGGCTTGGTATTGGATGTTGTAATGTTTTTCCACGGTTCATTACATAAGTAACAAGAGTCGGCTCAATTCTTCTTAACTTGTCCATAAATTCTTCAGGCATTTTGAACAATAGTTCTTTAAGCTCCTCAATCTCTAAATCACTAAGTTTATGGGGCTCATTAAAATAGCTTAAATCATAATTCTCTGAATCAATGTTATTTTCTCTTTCAAGATATGAATTTAAAGCTCTCTCTAAGCCCACCACATAGCTTAGATTTGTTTCACCTTTTGCTTTATCCGAAAGAATTTCAAGTAAACTTTCAAATTTGGTTGCTTTTAACTGTTTGCGCGGAGAGTTTGTCTCCAAACATTCAGTAAGTTTCTCAACAGCAATTGTTTTATAATCAATTATTTCAGGATTTTTTTTGAATCTTTTTCTAATATTGTGTTTTATTTTATCTGTAAGAGACATATTCTTGACATATTCTTCAGAATCCATTTCCATTTTAACTCTCGTAAGCATATATTCTGCTAATTCTTGTTCTGAAATTACATTATTCCTATTAAGATAAATCAGCTTTTCCTTTGAAAATGCCCCTATTTGGCAGAATTCAGATAATTTATCCTTTGGCAATTTTAAAAGACTCTCTTCACCAAAATCAGCCAAATTTTCAACTTCCTTTATTAGATTATGCATATACTTTTTCTCTTTCATATCATTGGTTTTATCATAAGCCATATTGATTTCCACAGTGTATTGGATTTTTAAATGCTTCTATTTCATAATGAATTTATGAAAAACCTTTAAAAAAACATGTTAATTAACTTATTCCATGGCTTTAACAGCAAAAAAAGTAAAAAGATATTTCAGCAGTGTATTCAAGCCTAAAAACCTTTCAATATTCCTTGTACTTTTAATGCTTGGTTCAACATTGGTGATATTTACTTATACGCCTATGACATTAGAAAATGATGAAAGCCAGAAAGCACAGCTTATAGTTTATTATGGTGAGGGAAACATTCTGCCTATTGATATTGAGCCGTTAAACCAGACCGCTTCTGAAGTGCTGATACAAAAACTTGGAAAAGTTAAGTTCAGCGAGAACGGCACTGTTGAATGTGTAAATAATTTATGCGGTGATGATTTTGGAGCTTGGAAATTTACAGTAAACAGCCTTGAAGATGAAAAAAACCCTGCAAATTATATGATTACTGGTTTTGATGTGCTTGTTCTCAGGTATGTTCCTGAAAAGGAAATCCCGCAGGGACTTCCAAAAGGGAATATAACCTATAAATGAACAACAGAAAGCTTTAAAAAGCAAAGAAAAGGGTAAACATATTGTTGGATGAGGGTTAGTTAACACCCGCTGACGCAAGGATGAAGAGCAGGATAGCTCGCCTGACAACAACAATAATTTAAATAATCAATTCTAATAATAGAGTATGTATAAAATAAAAAGGGCGTATAAATATGCGGTTTTCGGGCTTATTTTTCTTTCAGTTGGAGCAATAGGTTTGATATCAGCATATTCCCCTGAGATAACAGGATTTTCAATAAGTGTTCCTGCAGTTGGAATTGCATCAATGTCCTCTCTCACCATGGGGCTGGCTTCACTGCTTATTGCCACAAACAGGTTTAGAAAACATGTCTCTGAAAGCGACTATGCTGTTGCATACTACCTTTCAATAGCAAGGGGCAGGAACGAGCTTTATAATGTGATTCATAAACTGCCTACTAAAAAAGCTGTTAATGGCGTTGTAAATGTTCTTGTAAAAGCTGCAATTGACAGAGATAAAAAAAAGATGTATATGATATGTGACATAGAGGATATTATTAAAGATAAAATACAGCTTGAAAAAAACCCGATTGAACTAACAGCAAGTTTTGAACTTTTAGGCAATGCCCTAGAAATGTGTGAAAAATACAGCAAAGTTCCTTCTGAAGTTGTTATGTCCCTTAAAACACTTTATGCTCTTGCAAAGCACAGTGCTCTTAAGTTGTACAGTAAGTAAAAGATATTAATGCGAAAATCATTATAAAAATCAATGAAAAGTGTTGCCGCGGTGGTTATGGTTTTATTTGTGCTTTTCCTTACTCTCAATTTTATCAAAACAGAAGACAATGTCTGTATTTCAGGCAATAGGGATTTTATACTAAACCTTAAAGTTGAAAAGCATGGCAGTGAAATACCCATATCTGTTGAACTTATAAATGTAGGAGCAAAAAATCACGAAATAAGTTCTGAATGTGTTGTACAGCTTATAATCCACAACAAAGACACAATATGGAGGGATTCAGAATGCTTGAGTGGCAGATATAATTATTCAGATTCTGTTTATTATCAAATTTATACTTTCAGCGAGAACTGGACATATCTTGGAGGCACAACCCCTTCAACAGGTGCTTACACTGCAAATGCAATATTCTCTTATATAAAAGACGGGGAAGTAAAGGATTTAATCTGTTCCCTTAATTTCAATCTTATTTAAAATAAATGTTATAATAACTATTAAAAGAAGTTTCTGTCAAAGTTTTTATTTTATCATAAAAGATGTCCTTTGTTCTTGATTTTATAATTCCTTCAAATGCATTTTTGTAAACCATTTCCTTATACATAATCTTCAGCAACTGTTTGTTTTCACTGTGTATTATTGATGCCATTCTGCTCTTTGAACTTAAAGCTTCTTTTTTTGAAACATTCTTTTTTCTCATAATTTTAAGCTGTGTTTTAAACCCTTTTTCAAATCTTGATTTCAGGATTTTTTCAATTGTTTCTGGACAAGGTGCGATTAAAACATTTGGAGTTTTATAAGATATGAAACCCATTTTTCTGAAAATCTCTTTTTGTTTTGTGTTTATTACAATATCTTCACCAAGGTAAGACGCTGTGTCAAAAAGTGTATCCCTGATTATTCCCCCAACATCATTAAATTCTGCATCAACAAGCTTTGGGCTTGCAAAAACAAGGTTTTCTGTTCTGTTGAAAAGAATATATGCTACGGGGTGATTGTTCTTTGTAATCACTCTTGAAAGTTCTTTGTCAGGGTTTGGAAATATTTTACTTACTTTCTTTAAATCCTCTTCTGTAATCCCAGTCATTCTGTAAGGAGCGTGTATTTTTTTTAAAGAATTGAATATTGCCCCAAAAAAAATAAGTGCGAGAGATGAAAATCCTGCAATGCTTGTTGTCTGTGTAAGGATTGTGTAGCCTATTTTTTCAATACCCTGGTGTGTGTTAAAAAGAAGTATTATTGAAACGCATGTAAGTATTACTCCTGCACTTGTCAAATAATAAATTGGTTTTGCCTGCATTATATAAATTATTAGGATGAATTAAGATTTAAAGTTTAGTGAAAAGTGCGGAATCCCGGTTTTCCTTTTGATTTTTTTAAACTTAGCCCTTATGTAAAGTTATTTAAATATATGCTGTTGTCTGAAAGAGGTTATGGGAAGAATAAAAATAGAGAAGGAGCTGTCATGCGAAAGCTGTGGAACTCCTATTGCACTTATACTTGAACTTTATGAGTGTTCTCCGGACAATATTACTATAGAAGCAAAATGCTCAAAGTGCGGAACTGTCTCAAAAGTTAATAAAGAAAACCTTCTTGTCCTGCCAAAAGAAAAGTTTGAGGATGAGGATGATGGTGATGAAGGGGATGAAGGGGATGAAGGGGATGAAGGCGATTTAGAACTTCCCTCATCTGGACAAGGAAATGAAATATCAACAAAAAAATATCCAAATGAACACATGAGATATTTTTCTTAAATGTGATATAAATAAATAGATAGTATTATATTTTTTAAGCTTCGTTAAAAAGTTATGAGTTTTTTCAAAAAACTTATTGAAAGATTTACAAGAACCAATACCCTTTATTATCCGGGATGTTTAACTAAATTTGGACTTCCAGACATAAACAAAAATTATGAAGATATCCTAAAAGAAAATGGTATTGATTTTATAAAATCAGACGATGAAAACTGTTGCGGTTCTCCTGTGTTAAATGCAGGTTATGAAGATGATTTTAGAACCTTAGTAATGAGGAATAATGAAAATTTTAGAAAAAGGGGTGTTAAAAAAATAATAACAAACTGCCCTGCATGCTTTAATATGCTTAAAAATATTTATCCGAAGTACATTGATAACTGGGATTTTGAGATTGAACACATTACCCAGACTATTGCTAAAAAATTAGACAAGATACGTGCAAAGAGCGAAGGGACTGTTTTTTACCATGACCCCTGTCATCTTGGAAGGCATGCAGGAATTTATGAAGAACCAAGAAGAATAATTGAAAAGATAGGATATAATATTGAAGAAAACGAGGATATAAAAGAAAAATCAATATGCTGTGGTGGCGGGGGCGGTTTAAGAAACAACAACATAAAGCTTTCAAAAATTATTGCACGGAAATGTATGGACTGTGTTAAATCAAAAGACGTAATAACAACCTGCCCTTTATGTTACTCTCAGCTTAAGGAATTCACTGAAAAAAATGTAAAGGAGCTTTCACAATGTATGAAAAATTTGAAAGAATAACTGAAACAGACGCTTCAAAAAGTGCGGTAGAGGTTTACTCTTATGATTCTTCTGAAATTAAAGGAAATGCTGTTGCTGTTTTGTTTCCTAAAAATTCTGATGATGTCCAGAAAATACTTTCAACTGCTGAAAGAAACAAAACAGTTATCACCCCTCGGGGGGGAGGAACCAGTTTAACAGGGGCCTCTGTCCCGTTTGATTCAATAGTGGTTGACTTGTCAAAAATGAACAAAATTGAAGAAGTTAATGTAAGGGACAAAACAGCTGTTGTTCAGGCAGGCGTTACAATATTCCAGCTTAACAAGGATATTGAAAAATATAATCTTGAATTCCCTGTAAAGCCAGGAAGCCATAAATCATGCACTATTGGGGGGGCGGTTGCAACAAATGCTGCTGGCATGCGTGCTGTAAAATATGGTAAAATGTCTGACTGGGTTAAAAGAGCTGAAATAATATACCCTGGCAGAGGCGCTGTATGGAGTGATGAAAAAGCAATAAGCGGAAGTGAAGGTGTCCTTGGGGTAATAACAAAAATTGAACTTAAATTAGCTGAAAAGAAAAACCCAAAATCCCTGTCTGTATTGAAATTTGAGGATTATGAATCTATGATGGAAAAAGTTAATGAGATAAAAGACAGAGTTATGTCTGCTGAATTCATGAATAAAAAAGTTGCTTCAATGATGAATCTTGGGAGTAAAATAATACTTACACTTGAATATGAAGGCGATGAAGGGGAAATAAAGGAATTGGATGAGATAAAAGAACTGGAAAATATAAGAGACGGGGTTTATCCTACTGTTTCTTCAAATGGTTATTTTATAATTGATGATCCTAAACTAACACTTGACAAAATGCCTGCTTTTCTTAATGAAGTTGAAAAGATAGGCATACCCTGCTTTGGCCATGTTGCTTATGGGGTTGTTCATCCATGTTATGATAAGCCTGAACTAAGAGAGGAAGTTATGAACCTTGTTAAAAAATATGGTGGTGAGATAAGCGGAGAACACGGCATTGGGGTTGTTAAGATAGGACATGATGAAAAAACAGAACTTAAAAGATTAAAGAACAGACATGATAAACATAATATTATGAACAGGGGGAAAATATGGAAAACAAAAAATGTGTAAGATGCGGATTGTGTAAATACGAATGTCCTGTTCTAAGAGTTATGCTTAATGAGAAATACTCTCCAAGAGGGAAGATGATTGATATTGAAAATATTGAGGATATTGCATATTACTGCACATTATGCGGGGCATGTGAGGTTTCATGTCCGGTTTCTCTTGAAGTTCCTGAAAAAATAAGAGAAGCAAGGATAAAATTGGTTAAAGCTGGAAAAGAAACGCAGGCAAATAAACATATGATAGAAAATGTAAGAAAATTCGGGAATCCCTTTGGGGAAATAAAATCCGGAGAAAAACCCAAAGAACTGTATTGTTGCTGATTACTCAATAGTAAAAACTTCCCTGTATTTCTTTGGAACTGTCATGATATTCAGTCTTAGTCCTGCATCCACATACGCCCATGCAATTATAACTGCTTCAAAGCATTCTATGTACATTTCCTTTTTATAGAAATGTTCTGCATCGCTGTAATAGCATTTTGCCATGTTCAAAATGTCTTCTGCACCTTTTGTTTCTGCTTTTACATGATTTAGGGGTTCTTTTATGCGCACGAGTTCCTTTTTTGCTGTTTCTTTCATTGCTTATGACATGGATATGTTAAATTAAAAAAGTTTATATATGGGTATCATTCTTGATATATCAGAGGTGATATAATGATAAGCGGACGTCCGAGAGGTTTTCTAAAATAACTCATACTGAAACTTCTAGAAGAAAAAGAAAGGCACGGATATGAAATCATGGATGAGCTCGGAAAGAAGATAGGATGGAAGCCAAGCACAGGCGCTGTATACCCAAAGCTTCAGGAGCTTGAACTTAATGAGTTAATTAAGTCAGAAGAAGTTAAAGAAAATGGTAAAATAAAGAAAGTTTACAGACTTACAGAAAAAGGTAAAGCTGAAGTAAAGCAGATAAAAGACAAGAAAAAGGAAATTAAGGGGACAATAAACCACTGGCTTGATTCTTTTACAGAAATGACAGCTTATTTCTGGCCTGACAAAGAACTTGATTCATTAAGATTGGAGCTTGACAACCTTAAAAACAAAGCTGTGAATGTTTCAAAGAAACATATGGACAAAGCCATTGAGATACTAAAAAAAGCGCAGGACAGCATGGATAAACTTTAAACTTGTTTTTCTTTTTTTAGAAACATTTATTATATCTGGCAGAAAATAGATATAACATGGGAGTTACAGAAATTACTGGCCCTGTAAGCCAGAGTGTAAACTGGCTTTGGAATTCTGTTGCTACATCCCTGCCTAATATAATAGCAGCGCTGATAGTCATCTTAATAGGTTGGCTTGTTGCTATAATATTTGAGAAAATTATAAGAAAAGCTCTTAAACAGCTTAAATTTGACAAATGGGCAAAAGAAAAAGGGTTCCAAAAAGCTCTTTTTGGAATATCACTTGAAAATGTCATTGCTGAGGTTGTGAAGTGGTATCTTATACTGCTTTTTATAAAACAAGCAATGGATGTAATCAGTATGGATGCTCTGTCAGTTTTTTTCGGAGGGATAATTTCATGGATTCCAACAGCACTTCTTGGAGTGCTTACTCTGGTAATAGCACTTTTGATTGCGCACTGGGCAAGAGAATCAATATCAAAAGCGAGGATGGGTTTCTCAGAAATAATAGGTAGTGTTGTATATTTTATGATTGTGTATTTTGGAGTTGTACTTGCACTTCCTAAATTCGGACTTGAAACAACAATTCTTGTAAAGGCTTTTGAGTTGATTGTAGGTGGTGCAGCAGTTGGAATTGCAATAGCACTTGGGCTTGGATTCGGACTTGCTTTAAAAGAGCCTGCAAAGAAATTCCTAAAGAAATGGCTTGAATAACTTTTATTTTTATATAATCTTATTTTTTACAATTACTTAAAGCTAAAAAGATTTGACTGTATTCCTTTTTTGTTTGAGCTTGAAATTCTTTCTATTGCTTTTTCAACCCTTTCAATCCCAAAGTCATGGTTGTCGCATAATATTTTTTTAATTTTTTCTGAATCAGGCTCTTTCCATGTTATATTTGTGACCTCCTTAACAGGCGGATTTTTGAAAAAGTTAAAAATTTCAAGTGGTTTATTTTCAAAATCCCAGTCTATCTGCTCAACTAACAATTCAAATGTTGGATATTTTTTAACCATAGCAAGAGCTGTTTTAGGTCCAATGCCTTTTACACCGCCTGGATTATAGTCAGTCCCAACAAGCATGCCCAGAAGGATTAACTGCTCCTGATTTATTTTAAGCTCTTCATGTACTTTCTTTAAATCTATAAACTCCGGGTTTACAGTCATATACGCTTGTTTTCCAGGTAGCTTTTTTCTCCCTGAAATAGCAAGATTTCTGATCAGCTTCCCGGAACCAAACAACAGAGAATCATAATCCTGTGATGAAGATGCATACACCATTCCTTGTTTTACCATGTCTGATGCCTGAGCCTCTCCTTCAGAAGGTGCCTGGACATAAGGAAGTCCCATGGCGTCAAGAAGCTCCTTTGATTCTTCAATCATATCTCCTGTTAATCTTGAAAGCTGTTGTGCATATATTTTCATTCTTTCTAAGTCTCCTTCTTTTTCAGCCTTATCATACTTTTCCTGTGCTATTTCTTTTCTTGAAATTCTCTCCTCTCTTGTTGCTTTCTTGAATTCAGGAGCTTTTCCGTCAAAAACAAAACAGGGCTTTATTCCTGCTTCAACAAAATTGACTGTTCTGTAAAAAAGTCCTGATATGTGTGAGGTTATTCTTCCTTTTGAATCTTTAAGAGGTGTTCCATCATACTGTCTTATACTTGAAAGAAACTGATACAGGATGTTAAAAGCATCTATTGAGATTTTCTTTCCTGCAAGATTTTCAATTTCAATTTCTTCTTTTGGAATTATATCTCTTAAATTAACTCCCATAGTCTTATACTAAAAATCAAAATTTAAAAGCGTTTAGGAAATAAAAGTCCTGTTTTTTTAGCATAAACACCCCATGAATCCTTGAACTTTGATTTAAGATGATTGTCTTCTTTTCTTGCCCTGATTATTGTTATTGCATACAAAAGTCCAAGAAGCACAAAAACATAGTAATTGTCTGAAAAAAAACTTCCTGCAGTGAATGTTATTAAAACACCAAGATAAAGTGGGTGTCTTGCGATTCTAAAAGGTCCTTTTGTAATTAATTTGTCTTTTGGAACATTTTCAAGACTCCATGAACTTTTCATATAAAAAAAGGTGTAAAACCAAAGAAAAATTCCTGAAAAAATAAAAAAACCGGGGATTATGTAAAACAAATTGAGTTCTGCTTTTAGAGTAAGAATAATGAAGAATAACATTACCGCGCCTGTAGCAACTTGTATTTTTGTCTCTCTTGAAATTTTCATTTTATTCTGTCACCAATGTAATCAACAATTTTGTGGAAATACCACCCATACATAGAAACAAAACCTATTATTAAAGATATCACCCTATTTGTTCCCAAGATATAAACAAAAAGTGATGCTGATGTTCCATATACTAAAGCCATGGGAAGCGTGTGAAAAAACCCCCGATGTCTTAGTTTTTTAACTGTTTTCCCAACAAGAAGGTATGCTGTAATGAGAGAGACAAAAACAGCGATAACCCAATAATAAAAAACACCAATAACTTCAAGATAATCCATCACGATTGCACTGATAAATATGAAAAAAATGGATGCAAATATATAATAAAATTTCTTGAAATGCCTGTGGGGTATTGAGTTTTTTGAATCTATGTCCGGCATTATAGAGCCTAAAATAAAGAACATTGTTGAAAAAATCAGGTATCTTAAATTAAAGAACAACTCATTGTTTGTAAAAAATACTACTGTCTGGAAAAGCACAATCATTGCAATGCCGGCAAACAAATGAAATCTAAAACCTGTTTTCATAATATTTAAAATAGTCTCCATGCTTAAATATTTACATGGTGCTTGAATCCTTACTAAGTCCTTCAAAAGCCAAAAACAATCCTTGGGCCCTTTTCTTTTTGGGGATTGTTTATTCAAGCGTTGCAATACTGTTATCTTTGTGGGTTTTTCCAAATGCAGTGTCTCTTTCAAGCGTATTCTTAACCACAATTGCTTCAATACCCCTTATTGTAGCAGTGCTTAGAAAAGAAGCTGCTGATACAGAAGAGGACGTCAAGAAAAAAAAATATTTTATAATAGGAGAGCACATGGATATATTCAGGATTTTTACATGCATTTTTATGGGTTTTCTGGTGTCGTATATTCTTTGGGCATCCTTTACTCCAGAACCTCTTTTTGAAATAATATTCGGAGAGCAGATCTTTACAATAAATACAATAAACAGCAACATCTCCGGGAAAGCTGTTGCAGGAGATATTGTAGGAATAATACTTATAAACAACCTTAAGGTTCTTGCTTTCTGTGTTTTATTTTCATTCCTGTATGGTGCAGGTGCTGTGTTTATACTTACATGGAATGCGTCAGTAATAGCTGCTGCAATAGGCAACATTGTAAGAGAAAATCTAAGCAGATTTGCTGGTTCAAATCTTCTGACAGCATATTTTCAGGCCATACCGCTTGGTTTTGCAAGGTATATGACACACGGATTTTTTGAAATGATGGCTTACTTCTTTGGAGGGATTGCAGGAGGATTGATTTCTGCCGCTGTTATAAGGCACAGACTAAAAAGTGAGGAATTTGTTGATTTTATGACTGACTCCGTTAATTTAATAATTGTTGCGTGTCTGCTTCTGATAATCGGAGCACTGATTGAAATAAGTGTTTCTCCGCTTATTGGTGTTTAAAAAATGGCTGATGATGACATTGAAATTGACTTTTCAAAGATAAAGAATATTTTTAAGCAGAAAAAACAGGATGATGAAATTATTAAATCAGATGAAAAGCGCGGAGAAATTAAATTAGAACATAAAGAGGAAAAAATTGAGGAACCAAAAAAAGAAAAACCTGATTTTGAAACCAAGAGCATTCAAATTGTGCATAACAAGGATGACGAATCAATTGATATCAACCTTGATGGTGTAAAGAAGTTCTTTTCAAAAATTAAAGACAGCCTTTCTGATGAAAAAACACAGAACGGGTTAAAAGAAAAAAATGCTGATGATGATTTTGATTTTGACATTAAAAAAATAAAACCTTTTGTGAAAAAAAATCAGAAATGGGTTTGTGTTGGTGTTTTATTTGCTATTTTATTAAGCGCATATATAATAAGAACTGCTGGCGCTCCTAACTTAAGGGATTCAATGCTCATTGAGCTTGATTCTTATCTTTTTTACAGATATGCAGGTTATATATTGGAAGGGAATCTCCCGGACATTGATATAATGCGTTATTATCCTACAGGAACAGATACACATTATGAATCACTTATGCCTTCATACGCCATACTTTCTGTTTATTATATTGCTAATTTTTTCAATCCTGATTTTACACTAATGCAGGCGGCAATATATTACCCTGCAATATACAGCACCCTGGCCCTGATATTCTTTTTTCTTCTTGCAAAAGAACTTTTTAAAAGTAAATGGACGGCATTGATTTCAACAGCATTTCTTGCCTTCTGTCCTGCAATAATGTTCAGGTCAAGCGTAGGATTTGCAGACAAAGAATCTGTTGCAATACTATTGATTTTTGCTGCTTTTTATTTTTATATAAAAGCAGAACATTCAAAAAACAAAAAAGCGCTTTTGTTCGCTTCTCTTTCAGGCATTGCAACAGGACTTGCAGGATTGTCTTGGGGGGGCTTTGTTTCAGTTCCTGTAGTTATTGGACTTTATAATTTTATTTTAATCTTATTTTCAAAAATGGATAAAAAAAGACTGTTTAATATGCTTTTCTGGCTCATATTCATGACTCCGCTTCTTATATTTGGAACTTTCAGGCATGGGGGAACAGAGGTATTTGCAAGAGAATGGTATGCCATACCATTATTCTCTTTTATCTGCTCAATCATTTATGTATTAAAGCCTTTTAAGAAAATTAAAATAATAAAAAGTTCAAAAATAACTCCTGAAGTAAGTGCTGTAATAATTGGTGTCCTGCTTACAATTGTAGCAGTTTCTGTTGTTTTTGGAATAGATTACATACCAAGGACACTTTCAGGAATTTACAACAGAATAATAAACCCACTTGGGACTGGCGTTTTTACACAGTCAGTATCTGAAAACCAGCAGCCCGTATTCTACGATCCTTACAGCGGTGTTGACTGGTGGAGCAACCTCCAGTATTTTATGATAACATCGCTTGCAGGCACGGTTATGCTTTTCCTTTTTGCTCTTGAAAAAATCAAGAAATACAAGTGGTTATTGACAATTGCATTTGCTGTTTTTATTGTGTTCTTTATATTCAGCAATTTCTCAACAGCCCCAGAATACAGTCATTTCAATGAGATATTCGGAAGAAATTACTGGTGGAGTCTTTTTGTATTCCTTGGACTGCTTATTTTGTTTTACTTAACAAAATGGAAAAAAATCAGTGATGAAGCGAAGTCTGCTGTAAAAGGAGAATACATCCTGCTTGTGCTGTGGGTGGTTTTACAGATTATAGCTGCAAGAGGTGCTGTAAGACTTATTTATGCATTTGCGCCTCCCGCAATGCTTGCTTCAGGATTTTTCATAACTAAAACATCAGAGCTTATTACAAAAGCAACAAAAGACAAGCTATATGTGGGGGTGATGGTTGTAATTACAGCTCTTATAATTTATTGGGCTTTCACAACCTCATATAGTATGACCCTGTATATGGGGCCAAGCATGACTTTACAATGGGAAGATGCTATGGGGTGGGTCAGAGAAAATACTGATGAAACTTCGGTTTTTGCTCATTGGTGGGACTATGGTTACTATGTTCAGTCAGTAGGAGAAAGAGCTACAAATCTTGATGGAGGCAACTATATGGTTGAGAGAAATGAACTTATTGCAAGACATGTATTTGCAGCATACAACAACAGTGAAGCTCTTGAAGCTCTTGAATTCTTTGGAAATCCTGATTACTTCCTTATTGTTGATGATGACATACCTAAGTATTACCAGATATCAAGAATAGGTGAAAGACCTGCATGGTTCAGAAGCCTTACTTATCAGGAAACAATAAGAAACGCTTTTGAAGACAAAGAAGAGTTCCCATACCTTGTAGTTTACAATCCAGTATATGCAACAGATGTTCAGGAGGATATGACATTCGGAGAGGTGTTCCTTAAAGGAAGTGAAACTTATATTGTCAGGGTGGCAATGCCTGTTGATGAGAATATGACTAAAATAGGAGCACCTTATGTTTATGTGTATAACAGCAGACTTAGAACTTCATTAGGGCAGTTTGCTTTGATGAGGGCTGATGTTCTGTGTGAATATGGCGTGGGTTGTTCAGGGGATGTTAACTCAAGTGAGTTTCCGGGCGCATTTATGTTTATAGGTATAAGTGGTATTCCTGATGAAACTGGCAAAGAAGGTTTGATTTATATACCTAAAAGAGGAATGGAACATTTATTCACAAAACTTTATGTTCTTAATCTACCAAATCCGTTGTTTGAAGAAGTTTACAACAGCGGGTATCCTTTGACTCTGCAAGGCATCCACAGTAGCAGAGACCCGACAAACATAAGAATTTATAAAATAAACTACAATATTACTGAATAATGAAAACCAGCAGAAAAATAATAATCAGTATATTCATTGTTGCTGTGCTTTGGCTTTTCAGCTTTCTTGTTAAGCCGGTTTTAATGACTTATGTTTTTGCATTTTTTGGTTCTGCTCTTGTTGGCTGGATACTTATAAACCCATACATGAAATTAATGAGATGGATGGGTATAACCGGGAGAGATGTCCACAAAAAAGATGATAAAGAGATTCCGGAAATGGGCGGTATTGTTGTTATTGCTTCATTTATTTTTGGACTTTTGATATATACTTCTTTAATGACTTTTGTAATAAAAAATATAAATTACCACACTGAAATTTTTGCTGTTGCTCTCTCAATACTATCTGTTGCTCTTGTAGGTTTGTTTGATGACATGATAAGAAAGATGGGTGCTAAAAAAGGACTTAAGCAGTGGCAGAAGCCTCTTATGAGTCTTGTTGCTGCAATACCTCTTGTTGCAATCAGTGCAGGACAGTCAATAATGGCAGTTCCTATTTTTGGGGTAATCAATTTTGGGATTTTGTTTCCTCTTGTCATAATACCCTTAATAGTGATATTTGTATCCAATGCAATAAATCTGCTTGCAGGATTCAACGGCTTGGAAGCAGGCATGACTCTTGTTGCATGCATAAGTATGGGTATTTATGGGTTTGTATATAATGTTCCTGTTGTTGTTGCAATAATGGCTAGCATATGCGGGGCAATAATCATTTTTCTGCTTTACAACAAATACCCTGCAAAAATATTTCCAGGTGACAGCTTTACATATGGTGTTGGTGCAACAATTGCAGCAACTATGATTGTAGGCAATATGGAAAGATTTGGAATGATTATATTAATCCCTTGGGTTATAGAATTCTTTTTAAAATTGAGTTCTAAGTTCAAATCAGAATGCTATGGAAAGCTGAATGAGGATGGAACATTATCTTGTTCTGAAAAAAGGGTTGGTTCATTAACCCATGTAGTTATGAAAATTGGGAGATTTAAGGAGTGGCAGGTAAGCCTGATACTTGTCCTTTTCGAAATAGTTATATGTTTATTTGCTTTTATGGTTTCATTGTGAAGGCCACTGTTGTAATCCCAACATATAATGAAAGAGAAAATATAACTGAGGTTATTAAAAAAGTTCTTTACCACTGCAGAAAGAAAAAAATAGATGTTAATATTCTCGTTGTTGATGACAATTCTCCTGACAACACAGCGGAAATTGTAAGAAATCTTGGAAAAGAAGACAAAAGAATTAGCGTGATTGTAAGAAAAGAAAAAGGGCTCAGCGGTGCAATTGTAAAAGGACTTGATTCTGCAAAAACTGAAATAGTTGTGAATATGGATGCTGATTTGTCTCATCCTACTGAAAAAGTTCCTGAGTTAATAAGGAATTGTGAAGAATATGATTTGGTTATTGGAAGCAGATATATTAGAGGAGGAGAAATAAAGGGATGGCCACTGAAAAGAATATTAATAAGCAAAACAGCAACTCTTATGGCTAAAATACTTCTTGGTGTAAAAGAAAATGATCCTATGAGTGGTTTCTTTGCAATAAAACAGAGCAAGTTCAGGGAGATAAAAGACAAAATGAAGCCCAAAGGGTATAAAACTCTTCTTGAGATTATAGTTAGAGGGAAATTCAAAACAAAAGAGATTCCAATAACTTTTATTGACAGGCAGAAAGGAAAAAGCAAATTATCAGGCAATGTTATTAAACACTACTTAATTATGCTTAAAGAATTAATGTTTGATTAAATTTCAACATAAAAATTTGAAACACCCAGAGGGAGCATTTTTATTTCATTATACCCCATATTTTTTACATCAAGTATGCCTTCAGTTACTATTTCTTTTTTTATTTCAGGAACAGAAATCATAAAACCAAAATTAACAAGTGAATCTCTACAGTCATAATTAAGAACATTTTCTATATTAGTATAATCTTCATTGCTTAATTCTATTTTTGTACTTTCTCCTGGTTTAAGATTAACTGTGTACCCCACTTTATGTTTAGGGGTTAGTGTTTCAAGTCCTTCTGTTAGAAATTCAAAATTAATCCTATTAATTGTTTCAGTTCCTGTATTGTGCATATAAACAAGAACTTCAAAATAACAGGCGTCTCCAAGAACATTTTGATTTCTTATAGCTATGTTTCCGTCAATGTGGTTATTGCTTGAACTTAATTCAATTGAGAAAATTTTGGTGTTGCTTGAAAAATTGAATATAGACATGCCTGTCTGGTTAAGAAAAAATAAAGCAATTATTGTCAAAGGCAGGGCTATTGCAATAACTCTGTTAAGTTGTGATGCTTTAATCTTCATAATTTAAATTAGAATTTGAAAATACTTATATAATTACCTGTTAAACAATTTTTTTGTTCCATTTATATTTACTTATACACCAGTTTAGTATTCCAACATAAAGCCCGGGGAGATAAACGGGATTTTTTGTTAATTTAAGTGTGTATAAAAATGAGATTAAAGGGGACGACAATAAGAAAACAAGTGGATTTTTTTCAAGGAGTGAATTTATTTTTCCGTCATTTGATTTAGAATCCCCATACTGTTTCATTCTTTTTATAAATTTATAATATGAATCTATCTCAGATGTGTGATAAACAAAAGCCTCTTTGTCGAATTTTATTTTGTAATTCTTGGTTTTTATATTTTCAATGAACTCGGTATCCTCGCCAAGATTTTTATCAGGAAAAGGATTTTCTTTTAAAACTTCTTTTTTAACAGCTGCGTTTGCAAATGATATAAAATAACCTTCTTTTGTTTTATCAAAATTGAACAAGTCTACGCAGTATTGCCAGTAATTTTTATATTTTATTTTTATTTCTCCAAAAACAACATCATATTCCGGGAACCATCTAAGCATAAGTGCCTCCCAATTTTGAGGGGCATTGGTATCACTGTCTCTGAATAGTATTATGTCTGCTTTTGAATTTATTCCAAGGTTCCTGTTAGCTCCAATAGACAAACCAGTTTCTTTTACTGGTATTATCAATTCGCTTTTAATATTTTTTTTAACCATACATTCCATCCTCTTAAACTGTATTTCACATTTGCTATCTGAAAACAAGTGTGGGTGCACCAGCAATTCTTTGGTATTTTGGCGTTCTTAAGCATTTTCGGGATGTCATACTCATAATCTCTAACATTTCCTATTGGCGGTAAAAGTTCACAAACAGAAACATCTCCATTCGGGTACAAAACTGTAGATAGTTTCCCAGCAAGACAGGGCAACGCCTTCTTGTTTTCAATAATAGATATATAATAATCGAAAAGTGCTGAATTAAGTGATGCTGTTAATTTTGTTCTTAAACCCCCACCATAGCCTAAATCATACCTTTTTGAATTTTTCATAAAAACTGCTTTCATTTTTTTTAACTTTTCAACTTCAGGGAGCATATCACTAATATGACATGGTTTTTCGCGTACGAGTTCAAAAGAATGATAAGATGGCTTTATATTAGTATACACCCAGTCTGAAAATTCATCCAATTCGTCAATGTTGTCTTTTCTTATTACTGTGTTGATTTTAAAATCAAACTTTTCAGGATATTTTTCTCTCAGCTTTCTAAATTCAGCACATGTTGCAACTGTTTCCCTAAAATGTCCTCTGGACTTATTGTGTGTTTTCTCCATTCCTTCCACAGAAACTGTTGGTACAAGTTTGTAATTTATATTTTTTAGAATTTCTTCTGTTTTTCCAGCAATGTATTCTGTCATTATTCCGTTTGTGGGCAGACACAATTCATCAGGTTTTATTTTATTAAATTCCTTGCATATCTCAACTATGTCTTTCCTTAGAAATGTTTCTCCTCCACTTATTGCAAGGTCCTTTATTTCTGGGAGTTTTTCAATTATTTTCTTAATCTCATCAATAGAAAGCTCGTCGAATTTCTTATTTATACTGTTCTTAAAACAGCAAAAATCACATGTTCCGTTGCATCTAAATGTAGTTAGATAAATGAATGTTCCTAAGTTTTTTGATATTGTTGTATCCAGAACTCTTTTTGCTATCCCTAAAACACCCATTTTAAAATCATCATTGCCAAGTATTAAAAAAGTTATGCTTAGTTGTTAACCCACACAATTGCAACAGCATATTCTGTTCCATCAAAGAGTTTTGTCCAGACATTGCCGATAGTTAAGTTATATTCTCTCAAATCCCCACTCATAAAATCAGGCATTGGCTCATACATACTTACAACATAAAAGTCGACTGTTTTATTATTCAGTTCAGATATGAAATCATCAAAATTGCTTTTGAAACCAACAAGACTATTCCTGTCAGAATAATACCTTATTTGCGGGTCTGAAACTGTTGCTATCACAGCATCTTTATCTGAATTTGCCTTAATCCATTCCCCCGCATATTTAATTTCCGCATAGCTTTCTGTTTTTGCTGAAATCATCCCAACTCCATAATCAATCTGATATGCAAAAACAACCAAAGCAAGGATTAGTATAATTCCTATAGATATGTTTTGATTAATTTTTTTAATAAGATTGGCTGATTTGACAAGCCCCAATGAACCGATTATAGAGAAAACTGGCAGTATTGGTGTCAGGAATCTGTCCTGCTTATTTGTTAATGAGCTCAATGCTAAAAAGAATATAAAAAGGTAAAGAATAAGGAATAATGATTTTCCTTTGTTTATATTCATAAATAAAAGCACTAAACCAACCCCTGTAAAAACCAAAAATAAGGGTGTTAAAACTGTTGGGAGAATATTGATATAAAAATTCCATGGCTGGTCTGTTACTGAGCCTGTGCTGTCAAACCTTAAATTAATTTCAATAAATGCTCTAGTTGAGGTAAATGCATCCCCATAAACAAAGAAATCATGTACAAAAAGTGAAGATATGCACAAAATCAGGAAAAGAAACCAAAGATAAAATGTTTTTTCTTTATATTGTTTTGTGAATAAACCATATAATACAACGACAAATATTCCTATTGCTGAAGGAAATCTTATGATAAAAGCCATTGCAAAAAATAATGCACTTAAAAATGTTTTTTTAACTGATTTTCCTTTTTCAAGGAAAAGAAACAAAGAGAGAAAAATGAAAAAAGGTGCGGGAACATCAGACAATATTCTAACTGAATAAAATAAATCAATCCACATTGAACTCATAATAAGCGATGCTGTGAATGCTGTAAGCTTATTGAAATACTTCTCGCAGAATAAATAAACAAGAGTTATTGTGCCTAATGAAAAAAATATTTCAAGCATTTTTGCACCAAATTCGCTTTCTGCAAATGGAGAAAGCATTAACGGAAATAGGAACGCTCTTCCTTCCCAGACATTTGAAGGTTCTCCTCTTGCATATGCTCTTGCACCAAGCATATACTGTGCTTCATCCCACCAAATTGCAATGTTCGCATTTGCAAAATAAGTCCTTATTGAGAATGCAAATAAAAGGATTAAAAGCAGAGGCCATCTCTTTTTTAGTTCAGCTTCAATATCCATTTATATTTAATTCAAGTCAATGTTTAAAAATTCATCTCTTATGGAATGGCCTGCCTCTTATCTTGTAACCCCAATACCGCATAAGTAATTTTATCATCTGAACGCCATATCTAAATGGTTTTAAGTGTGAAACTTCCTCAGCATACCTTGTAGGTATTGGAAGTTCTTTAATCCTCATGCCGGCATCCTTTAACTGAAGAGTTATTTCAGCATCAAAATCGTATTCTTCTGCTATTTTTTCAAAATCAACAGCATTAAGCGCTTTTGAAGAATAAAGCCTGTATCCTGAGTGGTATTCTGTTATTTTAAGTCCTGTTCCAATGTTAAGCATCCCAGTAAGAACTTTGCTTCCAATTATTTTATACAAGGGCATTTTTCCTTCCTTGAGTTTTTTTCCAAGATGCCTTGAACCAATAACAGCGTCTGCTTCATCATTTAAAAAAGGCTGTGTGAGGTTATCAAGTTCTTCAGGAGGATATTGTCCGTCTGAATGAAGTAAAACACAGACATCCGCACCTTTGTTAATAAGATATCTGAACCCTGTTTTTTGTGCTCCACCATATCCCCTGTTTTTAGGGTGTTTTATTGTTTTTATTCCTAATTTTTTAGCAACTTCAGAAGTATTATCTTTGCTTCCATCATCAACCAGGATGATTATTGATTCTTTTTTATATTTTAAAGGGATTCTTTTCCATACTCCTTCAATTGTTTTTTCAGCATTGTATGCTGGAATTGCTATTCCTATTTTCTTGTTCATTGCTCTTCACTTATTAATCCTCTTTCTTTTAATTCTTTCTGTACTTTTTCAAACTCATCTTTTGCTTCCTGTTTTTCAGCCCATTCTATAAGCTCTTTCATACCTTTTTCAAAGGTGTGTTCAGGTTCAAATCCGATTTTTTCTTTTATTTTTGTTATATCTGCATAGCAGTGCCTTATGTCTCCTGGACGGAACTGTCCTGTAACTTCAGGTTTTAACTCTCTGGAATAAAGATTAATCAGTATTTCTGCTATGTCAAGTATGCTTTTTTTATTTCCTGTTCCGACATTGAAATAACCATAATCTGCTGATTTGTTTTCCATTGCCATGATGTTTGCTCTTGCAATATCCTTAACATGTATGAAATCCCTTGCCTGATTCCCGTCTTCATAAACCACAGGAGAGTTATTGTTTTTAATTCTTGAACTGAATATAGCACATACTCCTGTGTAGGGATTGTTAAGTGACTGTCTTGGTCCGAATATGTTGAAATACCTTAATGCAACAGAAGGTATTCCATAAACCTTGCCTGTTAAAAGAACCATCTCTTCCTGATGTTTTTTTGTCTGAGCATATGTTGAAGTTGAAATAAGGGGTTTTTCTTCATCAGTCGGCTTTGGAATTACTATTTTTCCGCAGTTTGGACATTTTTGTTCCCATTCTCCTTTTTTCATATCCTCATCTTTTCTTAATGAGGGGTAAACATCTCCGCAGTCATCACAATTATACTTTCCTTCACCATATATTGACATTGAAGATGCGACTAAAAGTTTTTTCAGATTGTAATTTCCGTTCACAATTGTATCAAGAAGAAGTGCTGTTCCGTATGTATTGACATTGACATATCTTGCTATATCATACATGCTCTGCCCGACTCCCACCATTGCAGCTTCATGAAAAACAACATCAACATCTTCGAGGGCTTTTTTTAAAGTTTCTCTGTTGAGAACATCACCAAACATATACTCTGCATTTTTATTAAGATAATCCGGTATTTTTCCTTTATGAACCTGATATTCAATATTGTCAAGAATTCTTACATCATGCCCTTTTTTAATAAGTTCATCAACAATATAAGAGCCCACAAACCCTGCTCCTCCAGTAACCAAAGCCTTGTATTTCATTGTATTTTCAAATTGTGTTAAATATTTAAATTGTTTGCGACATACATATTCTCATGGACAAAAAGAAAATTGTGGTTAATCCAGGGCTAATCATTGTTTCTGCTTTTATGCTTGCATTTTTCGGGCTTTATTTTTTAAAAGGTGTTTTTTTTGCTGTCATCCCTGGCATTGCAGTAATGTTTCTGTTCTTTAGAAAAACTGAATTCAACAAAATGCTATTGCTTTCATTTCCATTAAGTCTTGTTTTTTTCATATTCCCATTTTTCATATTCTCAAAACTTAGTATAGCTGTTCCTTCAATTTACTTTTATATAATTCCACTTATTTCATTAATTTATATTCTTATGAATGTAAAAATATCGTTTAATTTCAAATTTAAAATTGATTTTGTAATTGCTTTAATCCTGTTTGCTTTTGTTTCAAATTATATATTTGAACCGTATAAGATAAACAATGCGATTCCTCTTACTGGAGGGACAAGAGCATTTGTAAGTCCGCTGTTCACTCTTGAAAGCATAAAAGAAACTGGAAAGGTTCCTTTCTGGTTCAGCAACTGGTACAGCGGAAGTCCTCATTATATGTCCTATTCCCCTCTCACTCATTTAACCACCTCAATATTCGGACTTATGGAAAGCGAACCTTTTTTCAGAACAGTAAACCTCACATATATTTTCTGCGCAATGTTTTTTGCATACGGATGTTATATGCTTTTCAGAAGATTTGGATTAAATCCTGCAATATCTATACTTGCATGCATAATTGTTGTTTCAACACCATTTCTTTCGGGTGATATGTCCTACAAGGGAAATCTTGTAAGCAGTTTTATGCTTGCATTTTTTCCAGGAGTTATATATTTCCTTATTGAAAGTTTTAATGAAAAATCTGTAAAAAATGTTCTGCTTTATTCTGTAAATCTTTTTGCTTTTGTGTTAAGCTATTACTTTGACTTGTATTTCTGTCTGTTTGTATTTGCGGTTCTTATTATAATTTATCTTGCAAAGTCAAAAACGAGAAAACTTGTTCTTAGAAATTCATTATTGTATTTCATTGTTCCTTTTATTTTAAGCATGGCATGGAGTCTTCCGTTTATTGTGCATAATTCTGAATTTCCTCTTGAATTCCGTGAAGGTGGCTGGAATAATCCGCTTCCTGATTTAAACGCATTTCTTGATTTAATAAGTCATCCACTAAATGAGAATGAAATAGGAACTGAACAGGGGTTAGTAACCTTTTCCCCCATAATATTCTGGCTTGGTTTAGCGTCTTTTGTTTTTCTGGTTATTTTCAGAAAAGACAAAAACAAAATTCTTTTGTCAAATGCAATACTTTTCACTCTACTTGCCATAATGGTTGTTGAAATTGTTCCTGGACACACCATAATACCCCTAAGAGATAAATTCTATGGACACTACCGTTCATGGCATCTTATGATACCATTCTTTGCACTAAATATAGGATTTCTTCTTGAAACAATAAAAGAATTTTCTAAAAAGCATATGAAAAAAACAAATTTTATTGTTCCTTTTATAGTTCTCCTGTTTATTTATCCTGTTATAAATTATTCAAATGCAATAAACTCAAGAAGTATTGCTGAGACAGCGGCTGTTGACATATCTTTATTTCAGGATGTTTATTCAGCTCTTTCTTCAGGGCCTGAAGGCAGAATAATTGAATATGGTATATTTGGGCCTGCAATATTATGGGCAATTCCAAGATGGACAGATATGGATATGTTTGCTGGTTATGGTTTTGAAAGACATTGCATGAAAACAGTCTACACAAACAATATTCTTCAGCTTCAGCAGGGCAGCAATGATTATCTTCTTGGAAGCGCTTCTGAGAACATTGCTTATAATATGTATTACAAAACACACACCTCAAAGATACTTTTCAATCTTTGCAGTCAAAGCGGTTATGACGCGCTTAACAGAACAATATTGGTGGATGAGGAAAGATACGGCGTATATTACCAAAGTCCAAATCAATGTTTTGTAATAGCATTTCCATTTAATATATCCTCTTATGCAGAAGTTCCTGTTTTAACAGGCATTTTTACTGAAAACAGGGAAGAAATTATTTCCGAGATATTAAACTTAAAGAATGGTTATGTCTATACTATGCTTCTTGATGAAACTCTTAATGAAAATGAATATGATGTTGTTATAAAGAATCAAAGTGATATCCAAAATTTAATATATTCAGATAATGATATTGCGCCAGTCCAACACCAAAGAACAAAAGAAGACGAGATAAGACTTTACCCTAATGACGATGGTTGGATTCTTGTAAAAGAAGCATATATGAGTAAATGGAACGCTTACCAAAACGGAAACAAGCTTGAAATCCACCAAACGTATTTAGGTTACATGCTGATAAATTCACAGAGCAATTCAGAAATAATACTTAAACTTGAACCAGATATGTATGATTATATTGGTGCTCTTTCAAGCGCGGTTATGTTAATTGTTTTGTTCTTTGTTTTTAAGACTTGATAATGCTTGTTTAAAGTCTCCGCTTATCTTGTTTGTCATAATCATACCCGGGATTATATAAACCAAAAGCATTGAACGTATTAAAACAAGAAATGTAATTGATGTTGATTCTGGTATTCCTAATGGTGTGAAGAATAGAAGTGTAAAAGCTTCAACAGTTCCAAGTCCCCCGGGAGTAAGGGGTATTGCCCAGAGCAGTGCAACAATGCAAAGGAAAAATAACGCATATCCAAAATTCAATGCCCCGCTTCCGGAAATAATAACCCCTGCTGCTAGCATCATGAAATAATAATTTGGTGCTTCGCCTATCCATCTTAAAAAAGACGCGATAAAATAAACTCCGGTAATT
>JAQUSD010000027.1 GCA_028715295.1 Candidatus Nanoarchaeia archaeon | reverse complement strand
CTTCTCCATCATTGAAAATCTTTTCTGTGTTTGCTGCTTTGCTTAATATAACAGGTTTTGCCATTGAAAGATACTCGAATATTTTTATAGGAGAAAAATAATAGCCTAATTTTCTGAAAGGAGGATATTCTTTGTTGTGAACACTAATCCCAGAATCAATAACTGAGATATGATTTTTAATTTCATTCTTCCCAACATCCCCCGTAAAGATAACATTGTTTTTAATCCCATACTTATTGCACATATCTTCGCATATACTCCTGCTAGGGCCATCTCCAATCATCAGCAATTTTAATGATTTATTTTTTTTCAGGACTTTATTAAAAGCTTCAATAATTATTTCAGTTCCATGCCATTTTCCGAATGAACCAATATAAGCAAAAACAAAACTTCTTTCCAACCCATACTTCCCAACAAGCGCCTTATTCTTTTTCAAAGGCTTTAATTCTTCGGGGTTTGCACCATTTGTTATAACCTTTATCTTATTTTTATCCACCACATTTGTCATAACTTTATTTTGTGTAATAATTCTTGTTGCCCAGTTAAACATTTTATTTTCCCAAAAAGCAGCAAACAACGCAGTTATAAGACTTATCCTGCCTTCAATCAATGGCGCATCAACCATTGGGTCATTGACTTCAAGTATACACGGGATATTTTTCTTTTTAGCAACATAACATCCAGCACCCCCAAAAATTCTAGCCCTCTCATAAACTAAATCAAATTTTTTTGATGAAACAAGCTTAGAAACTAATTTTTTTGTTCTGCTAAAAATAAGTATGGCCCTGGTTTTTTTTATTTTATGTATTCTCATATCTTCAAAGCTTTCATCACTTTCAAAGTTTGCAATTATTTCAACATAGTGTCCTATTGATTTTAGAGCTCTGCTTACTTCCATAACATGGTTTGAACCTCCGTGAGTTCCAGGAACTTTCATATCAGGAGCCACTAACAATATGTTCATGAGTTAAACAAAAAAGAACAGCTTTAAAAATCTAATCAAAGGACTTATATTTTATGAAAATAGCACAGGTTACACCTTACTTTTATCCTGTAAAGGGGGGGGCAGAAGATGTTGTTTATAACATGTCTAAATTGCTAAGCAAAAAAGGGCATGAAGTTGATGTAATAACATGTGATTTTGATTTGGAAGGCAACAGATTACGGTTAGTTGATTCATTTGATGGTTTTACAGTTATAAGGCTACATTCCAGTAATTTTGGGTACAGATTTAAGTTTCCTAAAATTCATAATCTAAAGAAATACGATATTGTTCATATACACGGCGTAAAACATGTATTTACAAACAAAGTTATGGATTACTTTATTAAAAATAAAACTCCTGCTGTTGTATCGATATATGATTTGGATTTTACATTCAATGGAAAACTTCCTAAAATATTTTCCGAGTTTTTTAAGAAAAAAATTACGTCAAAGATAACCCAAATGAAGATTCATGTTAAAAACAAAATGGATTACGAAATTTTGAAAAAATACTCTCCATTATTGATACAGGATGGAATTCCTGACTTTATAACTAAAAAAGGAAACCCTGAAGCTTTCAGAAAAAAATACAAAATCAAGGAGAAGATGGTCCTTTATGCAGGAAGACTTCATTTTCTAAAAGGCCCTCAGCTTATTGCAGACTCAGCAGAAAAAATATTAAGGAATTTTCCAGATACTACTTTTGTTTTTGCAGGAAAAGACAGCGGGGCAAAGGATGAAATTGAAAGAAAAGCCAAGGAAAAAGGGATAGAGAAAAACTTTGTATTTACCGGTTTTATCCCAGACAATGAGCTTAACAATGCCTTTGAAGCAAGCGATGTTCTTGTTGTTCCAAGCATGGCAGATTATGTTGAAGCATTTTCTATTGTTGTTTCTCAGGCATGGTATAAAGGAAAGCCTGTTGTGGTTTCTGATGCAGGAGCTCTTCCATACAGAGTTAATGAGGGAGAAAACGGGTTTGTATTTAAAAAAGGAGATTCCGGACAGCTTGCTGAAAAATTAATAAGTTCATTATCTGATAAAAAATTAAGGGAAGAACTTGGTAAAAAAGGGAAAGAAAGTGTAAAAACATGGGACGAAGTTGTTGATTTATTTGAAAAAATCTATAGTGAATTACTCAATACTTCTTTAAGAGAGTAAGTATTATTGAACGTAGTCTGTTTTTATAGCTGTATTTATGCATATCATAAATCATATCCGCAGACATATGGAGCAGGTAGCCAATGAGAAACGGCAGATAAAATGGATAAATAATTGTAAGAACAACAAGAAAAAAACCAAACTCATAAGTGTGGAAAACTAAAAGCAGGGGGTGGTGTTTTTTGTATTTCTTCTTTTTGAAGAATTTATACGCCTCAAAGACATTATGCTTTACCAGGTTATATTTTCTGAATTTGTCAACATACCATGCATAATGATCTATGTCAATTAAAACACCAGTTACAAATATCCACAGTGAATGAATTCCAAGAATAGGGTAAAGTAGAAGTATTGCAATAACAGCAATCACTGCATGGTGTATTATCTGCATATTCAAAAAGGGCTTCCCATACTATTTAAATGTGTTCCTGTGCAAGACATATTTATGAGAATAGCAATGGTATGTCCATATTTCCTGCCAGTTATAGGTGGAATGGAGAACTACATATATTCACTTTCAAAAGAACTTGTAAAGCTCAGAAACAAGGTGGTTGTTTTTACATGCGACAGGAACAGGGATAATTCTGAAATAAAAAATAAAAAAGAATTCATTGATGGTATTGAAGTAAGACGGATAAAAACCCTGTTCAGATTGGGTCCAAACACAAATTTTTTTCCAAAATTAACCAGCGAATTAAGAAATTTTGATGTAATAAACATACATAATTACGGACACCCGCATCATTTTTTTTCAATACTTGCTGGGAAATCCTACAAAACCCCTGTTGTTCTTACAGGACATGCTCCGAATGAAGTTACAAAAACACGTTCAAAATTAAATGCATTTATTTCATCATTAAGGGAGTTTTTGTTCTCAAAATACCTGCTTAGAAATTCTAATAAAATAATCTCAGTAATGCCTTCTGAAACTGAATGGCTTGTGAAACAAGGGGCGGACAGAAGTAGGATAACATTTATACCTATAGGTGTTGACGAAATTTTTTTCAGAAAAAAATTAAATAAAAATTTTAGAAAAGAAAACCATCTTGAAAAGAATAAGATAATACTATCTGCAGGCAGGATAGAAAAAAGAAAGGGTTATGAGTTTCTTGTTGTTTCAGCATCACTGGTTGTTCAAAAACACCCAGAAGCCGTTTTTGTAGTTGCAGGACAGGACTTTGGGTATAAGGAAGAAATGGTTTCAAAAATAAAAAAATTAAAACTTGAAAAAAACTTTATTTTTTTAGGGGCGGTAAAACCAGAAAACATGCCAGATTTATATTTATCATCAGATGTTTTTGTAATGCCTTCTATACATGAAGGTGGGCCCCTTACTGTTCCTGAAGCAATGGCCTGCAGAATTCCTGTTGTTTCAACAAGAACAGGCACAGTTGAATACTATCTTAAAAATGGGGAATTAGGTAATATTGTTGAATATGGAAATGCTGAAAAGCTTTCTGAAATGATAATTAAGAATATTGAAAAGAAAGATAAAATAAGAATAAAAAAAGCAAGATTATTCTCAGAATCCCTTGTGTGGAAAAATCTTGTCTATAAATATCTTGAAGTTTACAAATGGGCTTTAAAATGATAACAATAGGAATAACAGCATGGAATGAGGAAAAATCAATAGAACGAGCAGTAAACTCTGCTTTAAATCAGAATTTCCCAGAGGATTTTGAGATAATAGTTGACTGTGGAGGAACAGACAACACAGTTAGCGTTGTCAAGAATATAGCAAAGAAGAATAAAAAAGTAAAAATCATTATAGATAAAGAAAGAAAAGGAAAACCAAATGCCCTTAACAAAATACTGAAAAAAGCAAAAGGGGATAAAATAATTTTAACAGACGGAGATGTTTATATGGGCGATAAAGCAGTTTACTTTTTAGTAAAACACCTTAGGAATTTTGATGCTGTTTCAGGACGTCCTGTTCCAACAAATGACAGAAAAACAGAACTTGGTTTCTGGGCACATCTTTCATACGAGATGATGAACAGAGAAAGAATGAAGCAGGCAAAAAATAATTCACTTTTCCATGTTTCGGGGTATTTATTCGCTTTCAAGAAGCATGTTATTGATTCAGTCCCTTTAAATGCACTAGCAGATGACGCAGTAATAGGAGCAACAATACTCAGCAAAGGCTATAAAATTGGTTATTCCCCAGAAAGCAGGATTTATGTAAAATTTCCAACAACAAAATCAGATTTTCTAAAACAGAAAAGAAGAACAAGAGCTGGATTTTACCAGCTTAAGGAAATGTTTAACCTTAAAACGCGCTCAATGAAAAATGAATTTACCGCACATTTTAAGGAGAGCGTTTTTTATCCTGATAATTTAAAGGAGAGATTTTATCTTATTGATTTTTATTTCTATACTGCTTATTCGTGGTTTCTCGCAAATTATGACTTTAAGATAAAGAAAAAGAAGTTCTCAGAAATATGGAAAGAAGTAAAGTCAACTAAGTAAGTTATAAATAACTTTTTAGCCTATACCTTTTTATGGTTAGACTTGAGTTTAAGCATTTGGTTATTGTTATTTTAGCGGTATTGTTTTTATACAGATTCTACATGTGTCCAAATCCTCTTGAAGAAGGATATCCTTTTGGATTTGACGGAGCAGCACATTACAGAAGTTCTTATATCATTTACAAATATGGGGTTAATTTTTGGGACCACATGCAAGGAAACGGATTTCCTTCTGTCAGATTTTATTCTTTGTTTCCTTACTATCTTGTTGCTCTATTAGCTCATATTCTGTCCTTTGGGGTTTCCTATAAATTAATAAACGCCTTTTCTTTTGCAGTAATCCCTATCCTTCAATATTTATGGCTCAGGGATATGAATATTAAGAAGAACATTGCTGTTGTAAGTTCTTGTTTTCTTGCAATATACGGGGTTCATTACAGGGTTGCACTTTTTGCACAGCAGTTTCCAGGATATTTTTCATTTATACCACTTTATCTTTTTCTAATATTTATGCAGAAAGCTGTAAGAGGGGAAAAGAAAAATGTGTTATTCGCGTCTTTATTCTTTGTGTTTTTAATTCTCTCATACCCCCCAGCAGCTTATCTTGGGGTTGTGTTCACTTTGTTTTACCTTATTGCATACATTGTGAACTCAAAAGAAAGCAAAAAAGTTTCAGTATTGGTTGACAGGATTAAAAAATTAGCAGTTATGTTTGGGGTAAGTTTTCTTATTTCATCATTTTGGCTGATCCCTACACTTATTGAAAAAGGACTTGTATCTGAAGAACTCACACCATATTCTGCTGGGGAAATGTGGGTGTTGTTTGTTGAAAATTTTGAAACCTATAAGGACTATTTTTTGGATTATTATTTCACATACGCTATGGTGGATATAAATTCAATAGCACCGTATCTTTTGCCTAATTTTGTACATCCTTTGTTTGTTTTTTTTTCAGTAAGTTTCATGCTTATAACAGTAATGTCTTTCTTTTTGTTCTTTAAGAGAAATATTTATTTTTCACTGTCATCAGTATTTCTTTTGTGCTTGTCTGGTTTAAGGGGCATACTCCCTTTTTACATATTTCGTGGAGACCATGGGATGGATTATTTGGTAATGTTTATTACATTTATTTTTGCATATGGTATAGACTGGCTTTTAAACAGGGCCAAAAATGTTAATAAAAAAACAGTCTCTCTTGTGGCTGTTGTAATTGTGCTTTTGTTTTCGATTTATCAATTCCAGATTTACTCTATAATTACTAAAATATACAATTTTAATCTTGAAAAGGAACACACTGATTATCTTAAGTTTTTAGAAAACAATAAAATAACAAAAGTATATTCATGCGGAACGTGGTTTTTGCCTCAGGACATACCTCATTACTCCTCATGGGGGCCTACACTTCTTGTTCAGAATGGAATAGAATCTGCGCAGATAAATTTTGAAGGACTTATGGGTGTTGTGAGTTATGGTTCTTCAACGCCAAAGTTTAACAGCGAAACAACACAAGAAGAATTTTATAACAGCCTTAAAATAAGAGGGGTGCATGCAGTTATTGTGCCTTATTTCTGCTTTGAAAGCCCTGAAAAATGTTCAATATGCAAGAAAAATCTTATACAAACAATAAATTATACTTCCGGAGAAGTGAAGGCGACTGAAAATTATCTGATACTTGGGCAGGAGTATCTTCCTAATATGGTTTTTATTCTTAAAGGAGAAATAAGCAAGGTAAACTGCAACAAGGAGATTGATGTTTTTTACAGAAGACTTAGTGATATTGAAATAGAGGTTAGATTTTCATCAGATGCGGAGGATTTAACATGCACTGTTGCAGAAACAAATTATCCGCTTTGGAACGCGTATTTAAACGAAAATAAAGTTGAAATAGGAGATTACGAAGGCCTGATGAAGTTTGATTTTGAGGAAATTAATTCAGGAGATGTTCTTAGAATAAAACATGAAACAAACATTCACTATGTGTATACTGCAGTGATATCAATTATATCTCTAATTGTTGTGGTGTATCTTCTTGCAACAGGAAAAGGTATATAACTTGTTGTTATTTTAATAATCAGGTGGGAATAGTTTCATTTTTTAAAAAATATGGAATTTCCATCCTAATACTTTTACTTATAATTTACTTTCTTAAAGACAAGATAACAATTGAAAGCATGGCCGAAGCATTTTCAAAGACGAATTTCATATTTTATGCTCTTGGAATTTCAGTTCTTATTATTCCAATATATTGCCACTCGCTTAAATATCATCTTTATCTTGGTAAAGAAAGTCCTGGAATTAAAAATCTCATGAAAATGACTTTTCTAAGCATACATCTTAACTCAACACTTCCTGCAAGAGCAGGAGACATTTTCTCAGCAGTTTATCTTAAAAACAAAGGTGTTGATTTTGGAAAAGCAACAGGCGCTGTTTTTGCAGAAAGAGCTACTGATTTAATAGTTCTGCTTATTATGGTTCTTGTATTTTCAGTTTTCATTTCCTCTGAAATGAATGGAATAATAGCAGACGCAGTTAAAATGGGTGCAATTATGACAATAGTTCTGCTTTTAGGAGTAACTTTTGTTCTTTGGAAAAAGAAAACATTTTCTAATCTGGCAAAAAAAATCAAGCTCTTAAAAGAATTTGATTTCGAATCATTTCTTCTAAAATTCCAGGAAGGCATAAAACATCTTTTCAGGAATAAGAAAATTACCGGAGTTTATTTTATCGCGTCTTTTTTAAGATGGATAGGCGAAGCACCAAATTATTATTTCATGATGCTAGCAGCAGGGATTATTATTTCCGGAAGCGGGGCATTGAATTTCGGATATGCGTTATTTTTCCTTTGCATTGTTGCACTGCTCTGGGCAATACCCCTTACTCCCGGGGGACTTGGAACTGTTGAAGCGTTTACACTTCTATTCTTCACACCATTAGGAATACCAGAATCAACATCAATTACATTTCTTGTTTTAATACGTTCAATGCTTTTGGTTTATATAATCGCGGGTATGTTTATGACAAACAAGATAAGCGGAGACT
>JAQUSD010000026.1 GCA_028715295.1 Candidatus Nanoarchaeia archaeon | reverse complement strand
TTTTTTAGCTTCTTTATATTTTGCTGTCAGCTTTGTTGCACTTTCAACAGCTAAAACAACTTTTTTCTGTCCTCCGAGCCTCCAGGTTAGATGCCAGTTTTTATTTATCTTTTGTGATGATTCAGAGGCCATAACAGAAGCATGGCTTTCCTGTGCCGCAGTTTTACCTATACTGATGTCTAAGTCAGTCCTGATTAAGTTAACCTGTTGTATCATTCGGTTTTATTTAAAGAGTTTATGGTTTCTTTAATCTTTTCTATTGTTGCCTCAGAAGCAGGTCCTATGCCCAGACTTACAGGATTCTGCTTAAGAAAAGAGTAAGCGAATGGGAGGTTCATAGATTTAAGCTCTTTTTCCAAGGCATTAAGAACATTTATGTTAACAGAAATAACGTCTTTTGGTCTGCTGTTTGCTACCCAAATGTCAAACCAGAATTTTTTAAGGTTAAGTGTCTGGGCCCCTGCGCTTAAAGAAGCATTCATTATCTGCTCGTTTTTGAATGTTTCATTACCACCCAGATCATTTCTAACAACAATAAGCTGTTTAAACATATTGGAATTAAGCTGGTTAAAGCATTTATTTGTTGTGCCCGCAATTTGAAAAACTTTAAAAACTATTGTATAATCCAATAAGTCTATGAAAGGCATAAAATGCATATCATGCAACACTGATATTTCGTCAAAAGATAAAACAACGGAATTCAAGTGCCCTAACTGCGGAAAAGAAAAAATAATACGGTGCGGGCACTGCAGAAGCATATCTGCTGAATACAAGTGTTCTCAGTGTGAATTTATAGGGCCTTGAAACAGTGAATAAAATGGCTAATGTTATTGTAACAATAAGGGTAATGCCAGAAACACCTGAAGTTGATTTAGGCAAAGTTTTAGACGGAGTAAGAAATAAAATCAGTGAATACGGCAAGATAGGCAAGCATGAAGTACAGCCGATTGCGTTTGGGTTAAAGGCCCTTGTTATTTATGTGATTGCTGATGAATCAAAAGGAAGTCCTGACCCCGTATGTGAAAAATTAACAGAAATTGAGGGTGTTCAGTCTGCTGAAGCGGTTGATGTAAGAAGAGAAGTTGAAATGTAGTTTTATTTTTCGCATTTTGGGCAGTATGGAATGTCTTCTTTTATCCCCTTGTGTTTAACCTGTTTTATTTGTATTATTGAACTGCATTTTGTGCATTGAAACTTATACAATTCATTCCCATCTCTGTCAATACTGAGAACAGTTTTGTATGCGAAATCATTTTTCTGTTTTTTCTCGTAATAAGAACCGCAAGCATTACATAGTGCTGTTTCAGGGACGTATTCCTGAAACTCTTCTCCAGGGGTTAGTATAAATTCTAATTTCGCTCCACAGCAAAAAATTCTTTTTGGCATGTAATAACTGTAAAAAACCAAATTATTTAAAATTTGACAAATCAGCAAGATTAAAATATCTAAAATCACTTTTTATTATAATGAAACAGATTATTGAAACTGCTGAAAAAATAAAAAAACTTAAAATACAAGGTGCAAGAAATGTTGCTTATTCAGCTCTTGATGCATTTGGAAAATATGCTAAAACAATTAATCCAAAATCAAAAAAAGAATTCTTTGAAGAACTGAAAAAAGCGAAAAAAATACTTTTTGAATCACGCCCCACAGAACCCATGATGAGAAACACGCTAAGATATGCAATGTATATGTCCAATGTAAATGAAATTGAAAATGTGGGTGATATTAAAAAAATGCTTCTTATTTATATAAGCGACATTAAAAAAGAGCTTGAAGAATCAAAAGAGAAGGTTGCTGAGATTGGAGAAAAAAGAATACCAAAAAATGCAACAATCTTTACACACTGCCACTCTTCAACAGTCACTGCGATACTTAAAAAATGCAAATCAAAAAACATCAAAGTTTTCTGCACTGAAACCCGCCCCTTGTACCAGGGAAGAACCACAGCAAAAGAACTTGTAAAAGCAGGGATAGAAACCACCATGATTGTTGATTCATCTTCAAAGGACATTATAAAAAAATGTGATATGGTTCTTATAGGTGCTGATGCAATAGGGCTTGACGGAGTGTATAATAAAATAGGCTCAGGAGTGATTTCACACTTTGCTGAAATTTATGATGTCCCCCTTTATGTTGCTGCTGAATCCTGGAAGTTTGACCCTGAAACAGTTAAAGGAAAAATGACTGTTGTTGAACAGAGAGATCCAAAAGAAGTTTGGGACAATGCACCTAAAAATCTAAAAATACTGAATCCTGCATTTGAATTTGTTGAAAAAGACGAGATTAACGGAATTATAACAGAGGACGGCATATTCACAACAGATGTAATCCATGACATGTTCAGGAAAAACCACCCGTGGATGTTTGAGTGAATTATCTTTTATATTCTAAAAATTATCATAACGCTTTTTAATACCAAAGGTTTGTTATTTAATTATGGAGAAAAACGGGCGATTTAAAGCAAAGATAAAAAACATTGATTTGGAAAGTGGTGGCTATTACATTGTAATTCTCAATAAAAAATTTGCTGAGGACAATAACATACATGAACATGACAGAATCAGGCTTAAAAAAAGAGGCAAGTCACTTACTGTTGTGGTAAATCATAGCACAAAGATAATAAGGTATGATGAAATGGGTGCTTTCAGGGAGGTTTCAAAAGCTCTTGGACTTAAAAAAGGTGAAAGAATCTATTTTGAACACATTAAAAAACCTGAGTCCATAAACCACATAAAGAAAAAACTTGCTGGTGAAGAACTGACTAAAACTGAGATAGATGAAATTGTAAAAAATATTGTAGATAACGAACTGTCGTCAATTGAACTTGCTTTTTTTGTCAGTGCAGTTTATACAAAAGAAATGACTATGGATGAAGTTGAAAACCTTACGCGCTCAATTGTAAAACGAGGGGATTCTCTTAAACTTGAAAAAACAATAATTGCTGACAAGCACTGTATAGGTGGGGTTCCTGGGAATAGGACCACCATGGTTGTTGTTCCAATAGTTGCTTCTGCAGGAATACCAATACCAAAAACAAGTTCAAGAGCAATAACATCTCCTTCAGGAACTGCTGATACAATGGAAGTACTTGCTCCAGTAGATATCCCTGTTACAAGAGTAAAAAAGATAATTGACAAGATAAACGGTTCAATAAGCTGGGGTGGTGCTGTAAATATAGCTTCTGCTGATGATAAGCTCATAAAAATAAGAAAACCTCTTCGTCTTGATCCAACAGGACTTCTTGTTGCAAGCATCATGGCTAAAAAAATGGCCATGGGTGCAACACATCTGCTTATAGACATACCTATAGGGAATGAAGCTAAACTGGAAAGCATAGGTGAGGCCCAGCATTTAAAAAGATACTTTGAGGAAATAGGCGGAAGACTGGGCATAAAAACAAAAGTGTGGATAAGTGATGGTTCAAAGCCGATTGGAAAGGGTGTTGGGCCTGCTCTTGAAGCAAGAGATGTTGTTGCTGTTCTTCAGGGAAACGGGCCTGTTGATTTAAAAGAAAAGTCAATTGATATGGCAGGTATGATTCTTGAAATGACTGGAAAAACAAATGGAAAAAAACTTGCTGAGAAACTACTTGAATCTGGGCAGGCGTGGAAAAAAATGCAGGAAATTATAAAAGAACAGGGTGGAAATCCAAATATCAAACCTGCAGATATAAAAGTGGGTAAATATAAATATGAATGCAAAGCAGAAAAATCAGGAAGCGTTGTGAAGGTTTCAAATACGGGGATTGCTAAAATAGCGCGTGGTGCAGGGGCCCCTGTTGAAAAAGGCTCTGGTGTTTACTTGAACAAATGTGTTGGTGCAAAAGTTGAAAAAGGAGATGTTATATTAACTATTTACTCTGAAGGCCCTTGGAAACTTAATAGGGCTGTTGAGATATACAAAGAAAGAAAGCCGTTTGAAATACAGAAAATCTGATAAATAAAAATCTAAGGGCTCATCTGATTTCTTACTTTTCCCTTATATTTTGCTTTTCCTTCCATTCTCTGGAGAACTAACTGGCATATCCTTGTTCCGGGATATAAAGCAATTTCGTAAGGGGAAAAATTTACAATCTCCAACACCTGTCTGTTGCTGATTCCGGGCTGGATAAAACTTGCAGTAACATGAACTGAGAGTCCTAACCTTGCAAAGGTTGTTCTCCCCTGAAGCCAACCGCATAAGTCTTCTGGAAGCGTTATTTTTTCTTTTGTGATTCCATGAACCATTTCATAAGGTTTTAAGATGTAAAATCCTCCTTTTTTTAAGTGGAGTATTGTTGTGTATTTTTTATACTGCTTGAAAATATCTTTTTCCTTTGTATGAAAAATAGTTTTCTTTTTTTCAAAAACCCTTATCTGATTGTCAAGAGTCAAATCTATTGAGGCTGGGCCTACTTGTTCCTTGTCGAAAGGCTCTACTTTAACCTCTCCGTTTTTTATTCTTTCAAGAATTTCTTTTTGTGAAAGTATCATTAATAAATTAGAATTTATGCTAAAATAAAAAGGTTAGTATTTAATCTCGAAATTTTCTTCGTTTATCTCGCTGTTATAATCCTTAACATTTATTTCTTTAACTTTTGAACTTCCTGGATTTGTTTTAATCAGTTCAATTAATTTTTTAATCTGTTCTTCTGTTCCTTTTGCAATTATCTCAACGCTTCCGCCTGAAAGGTTTCTTACAAAACCCTTAATTCCTATTATATTGGCTCCTGTTCTGGTGCTGTCTCTAAAAGAAACTCCCTGAACATCTCCACTAATAATTATCTGAACGGATTTCATAATCATAAAATAAGGGCTATCACGACAAGAGTTCTGTAAATAATTGATGAGCTTACATTTGCTTCAAATCCAAATTTCTCCCTCAGTAACCCGTTTATTAACCCAAAGATAAATGAAGTGAGCAAAGCTACAGCGATAAAATGAAATTCCATCCCAAGTATGTGAGTTAGACTTAAATAGGAAATAGAGTACATCAATGACTGAAATACAACGGCTTTTCTAAAACCATGCTTGCCCAAAAGATATCTTAAGATAAAGCCCCTAAATACGGTTTCCTCTGCTATGCTTATAAAAAATGCAGATATGAAAGCAACCACGACCCCAAAATTTCCAAATGTTAATTCTCTTAGCGGAAGATTTGGAAAGATATGTGAAAGTGTGTAATCCAACAATGAAAAACCTAAAAATACTAAAAAACCGACGAACAACCCAAAAAAAACATTTCTTGCTTTTGCATTATAATTAAAATTTAAAAAACCGATGGACTCTTTTTTCATAAAAACAACACATATTGCAAGAATCAAAATCCATGTTATTGGATAAGAAGCCCAGTAAAAGCTGTATTCAAAATCCATATACGAAAAAATTGCGTCAAAAACATAAGGAAGAATAACAGCCATTAGCAAAGAAAACGTAAGAACAGCCTTAAAGTAGGTTCCAATAGCATCCTTGTTCTTTTCTTTTATCTCCAACGCCTGATTTTTTGCTGCTTTCCTGTTTTGTTCTTTTTCTTTTTTAACAGTTTCATGTATTTTTGCTCCTGTTGACATTGGAGAGAGATATTTAATCATTAGTAATACAAAATACAATATCATAAAAACGGCTATGGAAGCAAAAAGTGTTGTTGTATCTAATGAGATTTGTGTATAAACAAGAACTATAACTATAAATGCAAGTATATTTACAAATGCTGATGAACCAATAAAAAAAGCGTATTTCTTAGGAAGCTTGTGGAAAAAATTAAGTATGAGCTGGACTGCACCTATTGCAAGAATTGCAGATATTAAATAAAACCTGCTATCGCTGATTAATCCTTCAAATCCTATTAATCCAACAAGACGTTGTAAAAGATTTACTGAAACAAATATGAGGGCTATTGAATTTCCAAATGCTGTATTCCAACCAAGTTCTTCCTGCCTGTATCTTCCAAAGTACAACTGCATCAGAACCATTGTTATAAGTAAAGGTGTTAAAATCCAGAGCATCTGGGGGTCTGTAAAAGGTGCTGAAAATATGCTGTATACTCTTGGAAGAAAACTATAAAGGACATATGTAATAATAGTGTTTGCAAGCGGGCGTGTTGCCTCACTGAAAAATATTTGGTTGAGTAGCTGCATAGTAGGATTTATAGAATTTACCAATTAAAATATCTATTGGGCGGCTGTTATCTAGTGGTTAGGATTCCAGATTCCCAATCTGGCAACCCGGGTTCAAATCCCGGCAGCCGCATTTATATCGTTGTGTGGTATATATGGGAAAGTTCATTGAACTCTTTTGCAGTATACATCTGATAACCCAAGGCACCAAGAAGAACAACATATTCTATCCCAGATTCAGCAATTAATACACTGCATCTTGTACATGAAGGGCTTCCTGAAGAAAAGGGTTTTTTATCCTTAACTTTTATGTGGTAAAGAACTGCGCCCTTTAAATCACCTTTATTCATGACATCAAGTATTGCCATTTGTTCAGCATGAATTGCAGAGCAGTTTTCATAGTCTGCGTTTGAATGAACTTTTTCTCTTGCACAGATGGGTTCGCATGTGAGTTCTTCAAGAGTAGGCTTATTCCATCCTTCGCCTATTATCTTATCATCTTTTACTATTACAACGCCTCTTAGTGATTTTTTGCATTTAGGAACGTTATCCTCACAAAGAGCAAAATTAACGGCTTCTTTTATAAAATAATCTGCTTTTTCTTTTTCCTCGCCTGAAAGAATTTTCATATAAAAATATTAAATGCTAAGACATAAAAACTTATTTCAAAACCTTTCCGGTCTCACAGTACCACAGATACAAATCAAGTTCAGCCATGTTTAAATTTAATTTTTCTCCAAGGTTTTTAAGAACATTTTCTGTTTCAAGATAAACTTTTTTTGTCATTGTTTTTGGCTTTTTTATTAAATTATTTTTAACTAAAATATCAATTATGTGAAAGTCTATTATTGCAACATTTTCAAATCCAATGTTTCTCATAAAGTGGCTTGCTTCTTTATAACCAAGTCCTTTTATATTTTTTACAAGCCATTCCCTTATTTCATTTTCAGATTTTGTTTTTATTATTTTTGCAAGATTGTCCTTATTTTCCCTTGCAAGAATAATAAATTTTGCTCTCATGTTTGGAAACCTGTGTCCTAAATCCTTAAGAGTTAATGAAAGATTTTCTTCATTCATATCAAGAAAACCATTTCCGATTTGATTCTGAATATTAATGCTTCTTTCAGCATTGAAATTCGCTGTCATTAAGCAGAAACAAAGTTCCTTAAAAATTTCATTGTCACTTCTTGATTGTTTAAATTCATGTATACGTTTGTCAATAACACTTCTTATTTCACATTGTTTAAGTTCATTTACTGTTTTTTCGAGTTCCATTTTTTTTCGCCATTTTGTAGAGTTCATCATTCTTTCTGACTCTGTCATTAACCTTAACTGCTATTGTTTTTCCTTTTTCAGCCTTGGTTATTTCTTTTTTATTGATTTGCATTGAATCAAGCCTTTGCTTTAAGTAGGTTGTATTGCCTTCGATAATTATTGTGTCTCCTTTTTCTAAAGACGCCCCGGTTAACCTGATTTGTGCAACTCCTAATTTTGAATAATAGTGTTCCACGATGCCTGATGTTGTTTTTTTTAGTTCTGAAACATTTCCGTCATTTTGAAGTTCAATTTCATTGTTTGGGATGTTAAAATAAAATCCTGTGCTGAAGCCACGGTTGAAAACTGATGAAAGTCTCTCTTTCCATTCCTTGATTCTTGACTTGTCAAACTTATCAATTGCTTCTCTGTAAACTTTTACAACAGTTGAAACATAATTTGCATCTTTCATCCTTCCTTCTATTTTAAAACTCACTGCCCCAGTTTTCAAGAGCTTGTCAATATGCTCAACCATGCATAAATCCCTTGCATTAAGAAATCGCTCCCCTTCATAAATAAGTTCTCCATCCTGATTTTTTACATACCACTTTCTTCTGCACGGCTGCATGCATTCTCCGCGGTTGGCACT
>JAQUSD010000007.1 GCA_028715295.1 Candidatus Nanoarchaeia archaeon | reverse complement strand
AATCCATTGACTGAACTAATCCAGCTATTTTTCCAAATTCTGTTTTCATTGCTGTGGATGTTACAACTGCAAAAGCCCTTCCGTATGTTGCAATTGTGCCCATATACATCATATTTTTTCTTTCACTAACTACAGCACTGTTTTTAATAGAATAATCATACTTTTCAACAGGACTTGATTCTCCTGTAAGAGAAGCTTCATCAACCTTAAGGTTAATTGATTTTATTATTCTTGCATCAGCAGGTATTTTTGCACCTGCTTCAATTGCTATTATATCACCCGGAACAAGTTCAGACGCATCTATTTCTCTTTCAACACCATCTCTAACTACAATTGCCTTTGGTGCAGTCATCCTTTTGATAGCCTCAATTGATTTTTCAGCACGGTATTCCTGAACAAAACCAAGTATTGCATTAATGATTACAATAGAGAGTATTGCAATTGTGTCAATTAATTCTCCTACAAATCCTGAAATTAAAGCAGCAACTATAAGAACCCAAATCATAACGCTTTTGAACTGGCTTAGGAATATCTTCAAAGGTGTGTTTTTTTTCTCTGCTTTAAGAACATTTTTACCGTATTTTTCAAGTCTTGCAACAGCTTCCTTGTCACTAAGCCCTTTCTCAGAAGTTTTCAGAATCTTAAGGCTTTCTTCCTTGCTTATTCTGTAAAAGTTATTGCCTGCCACAATGAAGAAATAATTGGTATTTATCATTTAAATTGTTTGTTTTTTATTTTAACATTCTATGAAAACATTTATTTAACCTGAAACCTATAGGTGTAAATAATGAAAAAATACCTTTTAGCAATACTATTCATCGCGGTTTTTCTTAGTGGTTGTGTTCAGCAGACAAATGAATACCTTACACCAGATTATGTTGACATAAGTGCTGTTGAGGCAAAGGAACTGATAGATTCAACCCTGGACGTCATAATACTTGATGTTGCACCTGCATTTGACTATGAAGCAGGACACATACCTGGTGCAGTTAATATTTATGTAGGGGAATTGAGCTCAAGACTGGACGAACTGGATTCGTCAAAAGCCATTATGATTTATTGCAGGACAGCAGGTGCAAGCCTGCAAGCCGCTCAGATACTTGTTGATGCAGGATTCGGAACAGTTTACAGAATAAGTGACCATTACTCAGGATGGGTAAATGCAGGATATGAAGTTACCACTGGAAGCACTCTGGGAGAATTTTCTGATGGGCAGGATCCTGAAATAGAAACCACACCGGGAACTGAATTAACAGCATTAGCCAATATAGTTGATTATGATTACAGTCCTAGTGAACTCCATGTTGCTGTGGGGACAACTGTAACATGGACAAATGAGGGGAACATGCAGCATACAGTAACATCTAACACAGGGCTTTTTGATTCAGGGCTTCTTTCAAACGGAGCAACTTTCAGCTATGCGTTTGACACAGCAGGAACATATGATTATTACTGTATACCACATCCATTTATGATTGGGAGTGTTGTAGTGGGGTGATTAAGTTATACAAGGCAAAGGATTTCAGCAGGCTGGTCGGAATTGGTGGTTTGAGTGAAACACTTCTAAAAACACATTTTACTCTTTATCATGGTTATGTTGCTAACTCTGTTAAAATTGCAGGCATGCTTGAAACTGCTGAGAAAGAAACCCCGGAATATAATGAACTTAAAAGAAGATTTGGCTGGGAATTTAACGGCATGAGGCTGCACGAACTTTATTTTGGAAACCTTACTAAAAACTTTAAGCCGATTAAGAACAATTCTGTGTTGTTTAAGAAACTTTTAAGGGATTTTGGTGGTTATGAGAACTGGGAAGCTGATTTTAAGGCAACAGGAAATATGAGGGGCATTGGATGGGCAATACTTTACTATGATAAAATCAGTGATAAACTGTTTAATATGTGGATAAATGAACATGATGCAGGACATCCGGCAGGTGGCATGCCTCTGCTTGTAATGGATGTTTTTGAACACGCATTCATGCCTGACCGGCTTTCAAAATCAGATTACATCAACATTTTCTTTAATTCAATAGACTGGAAATCTGTTGAAAATAGGCTGAAATAAGAAACTTTTTTAAGTAGGATTATTTGCTTTTACAGATATGAATTCAATTAAGAAAGCATGGAATTTCATTTGGCATGGAAAAGGATGGAAGTCATGGCTGGCTTTCCTTGTGTTTGCATTGGTGTTTGTTAATATAGCTTATCCTCTTTTTATACAGTTTTTAGGATTGTTCGGAGTTGCGGATTTATTTGCTGTTGTTTCAGAAAGCATGGTTCATAATAAGGACAGTATTACTTCTTATTCAATATGGCTTGAAAATAATAATCTAAACAGCACTTCATGGGATTTTCAGAATGGACTTTATCCTGGAGAAGTTGCTGTTATTATGAAAGTTGATCCTGAAGAAATCTATATTGGTGATGTTATTGTTTTTAGAACAGAAACAGGCATTCCTATTATACACAGGGTAATTATGGTAAATTATGAAGAAGACAAGTATTATTTTACAACAAAAGGAGATGCAAATGCAGGCATTCTTTCTTTTGAGTATAAAATACCTGAGGAAAGGCTTGTAGGAAAGGCATCATTCAGTATCCCTTTTATAGGCGTACCGAAATATATATTAACTGTTGTTGTGGGGTGGTTTACTCATGGAATTTTGCTGTAAATGCGGGGCGCTTATGATGCCTAAAAAAGAAAAAGGAGAAAACATACTTTCATGCACAGGGTGCGGTCATAATGAATGCCTTAAAGGTGAAATTGAGATAAAACAAAAGAAAAAGGAAACTAAGGAAGTTAAGTTCACTGTAGAGGATGATGAATCAAAAAAAGCTTCAATGCCTGTTGTTAAGGAACAGTGTTCAAAATGCAAGAATAAAGAAGCTTATTTCTGGACTGTTCAGACAAGGGCTGCTGATGAGCCTCCTACAAAGTTTTACAGGTGTACAAAATGTGGACACACCTGGAGAGATTATAGTTAATTTTTCTTTGATTTATTCTCTTCTGTATATAACTCATCTATTTTTTTACTTAAATCTTTATAGAACTTTTTTGTTATCTCCAGCTTTTCCTTCTGGGCATTTTTCTGTATTGGATTTATTGAACCTATTGGATGTGTTGGATGGCTGAACATGAGGGGTATTGTTGCAAAACTGGTGCCTTTTGAGCTATATTTTCCGCTTCCAGTTATTGTTTTTGGATTATTCACTTTGTAATCTACACCCAGTAGTTTTCTGTTGTCCATTGTAAATGCAGGGATATCAACTGTTTTAATTTTAATTTGTTCACTTAATTTGTCAATAACATTTTTCCTTTGTTTTGTTGTGATTTCCTGTGTGTTTTTATCAGAGGCAATATACATCTCTATATTTTTATCTTCAAAATAGGGTTTAATCAACTGGTCAAAAACACCTTTTACTGAAGCACCACTCCTCGCTTCATCAATTATTATTAAATTTTTGTAGTCTTTTTTGCCAAGTTCCTTGAAATATTGTTTTGTAAACTCCCTTGTTTTATTTTTATTTGAGGTGGGGACATACAGGACTGTTATTTTTTCGAGCAAGTCATCTCTTTTTTCATCCAGTACTCTTTTTGAAATATAATTTAACATTCCCTGCCATACTGGATATCCTCCCCTAACTCCAACAATTACAAGTGTTTTCTCCTTATTTTTTTTCAAATTTTTATAAAATTCTTCGCCTAATTCATAGCACCCTTTAGCATAACTCTTTAATTCGTTTTTTGTGTAATGTTCTTTGCTCATCAATAAACACTATGGAAGTGGAATGTTTTAAATTTATTTACCTATTAATAAGGTTCATGACAGACGGGCAGAAAAGAAGAAGTATTGCTTATGAAAAGGAAATCTGTGATTTAACAAAGGATGATGTCAGGGTAAGAGTTACCGGGACAGTAATAGAAAAACAGGACGAATCTTCTTCAATTGTTCTGGATGATGGTACAGGGCAGGTTACAATAATGCTTCCAAGCGATGAATTTCTTGAAAATATCAATCCAGGCATGTTTTTAAGAGTAATAGGCATGATAATCCCTTATGGGGAGGGTGTTGAGCTGAGGGGAGAGCTTATTCAGGATTTTTCAAAAGCAAATAAAGATATATATACTAAATACAGAATGCTGGCAAAGCTTTCTTCATAAAACAGTTTAAATGTTTTAGGGTGTTAAATACTATTTATGTTCCGGGCATTGTTGACAGAGCCAAAAGTTTTTATTCAGGGTATTTCAGCAGCTTCTGATTTGATTACAGAAGGAACTTTCAGGCTTAAAAAAGAAGGAATACAGCTTCTTGCAATGGATCCTGCATCAGTCGCAATGATTGTTCTGAATGTTTTGTCATCTGTTTTTGCTGAGTACTCTCTTGATGAAGACAAAGACATAACTCTTAATATGTCTGAATTTTATTCTGTTTTAAAAAGAGCAAAATCAACTGACAAGGTTATTATTGAACTTAATGAAGATGAAAACCAGCTTGATATAACTATGAAAAATGGTTCGACAAGAAAATTCTCCCTTCCTCTTCTTAACAACACTGAATCAGTTGATAAAATCCCTGAACTTTCATATGATGGTGAAATTGAGCTTGATTCAAAGCCAATTAAGGAAGGGATTGATGACGCATCTCTTGTTTCTGATAATGTAATATTAATTGCTGATGGCAATGGGATTAATATGAAGGCTGCTGGAAGTACAAGCAAAATGAGTCTTTCTCTTGACAAGGATTCAGGAGCAATATTAAATAATAATCATCCTCATGCAAAAGCAAAATATTCTGTTGAATATCTTGGCAAAATAATGAAAAATGCAGGGATATTTGAAAAAGTTAAGATTCAGTTCAAAGACGATTATCCAATAAGAATTGATTACACCCTTGTTGACAAAATGAAGCTTATTTACATAGTTGCTCCGAGAGTTGATATAGAATAAGTAATGCACTTTTACTTATTTTCTTCTTAAATATTTTTGAGCGGATTTGATTAATCTCCTCATAATTCTTACTGCATAAACAGGGTATTTACCTATTGCAGTTTCCTCTGAGAGCATTACTGCGTTTGAGCCGTCAATAACTGCATTTACAACATCGCTTGCTTCTGCTTTAGTCGGGGTTCTTGAATTAACCATTGATAAAAGCATTTCAGTAGCAGTTATAACATATTTCCCTTTCTTATTGCAGTCTTTTATTATTATTTTCTGACATATTGGAAGTTCTTCAAGCCTGATGTTTTTGCCTAAATCACCTCTTGCAACCATTAGTCCGTCGCTTGCGTTGATTATGCTTTTCATTTTTTTAACACCTTTTCTGTTCTCAATCTTTGCTATAATAATTGCTTTTTTAGTTTTCATCAGTTTTCTGAGCTTATTTATTTGTTCTCCTGACTCAGTGAAGGATAATGCAATATAATCAAAATCAATATTTTTGATAATTTTGAACTGGCTGATATTCAATATATCCACTAACAGCTTAACGCCAAGTTCATCAAGTTTGTTTTTTATGCTTATGAGTTCATCTGCTGAAGCATATTTCATATTTACTCTTCCTATTGTCATGCCTGCATCAGCCATTTTTTTGAGAATTCTTAAATCCATGCTTGATGGACCTATTGTTGCAATAATGCCGACCATTGTTTATTAATTATACCTCCCTGCTTATATACTTTTTAACCTGTTCAAAAATAATGGAAAACTTTATTATTCCAAATTGATAGTTATAGAGTATGTTATCGGAATATGGATTGTTTTTAGTTGTGGTTGCATGGATTATCCAGGCAGTTTCAGTCTGCAATATAAAAAAGAAAAAGCCAATAGTGGTTTCTCCTTATTTCCTTATGTTTTATGCTTTTGGAGTAATTCTTCTTGTAATTGACAGCATGGCAAACAATTTGATTTTAGTTGCTTTACTTAACATAATAGCTATGGTTTTGGCTTTTTTAATCCTTTTAAAGTTCAGAAAATAAAAGATAAATGTTATAAACCAGTTTATTTATTTTATTACTGATGAGGCTGGGAGTTTTATTTTCAGGGGGGAAGGATTCATGTCTTGCGTTGTACAAGGCAATGCAGGAGCATAAGGCTGTTTGTTTGATAAGTCTGGTTTCTGAAAATCCTGAAAGTTATATGTTCCACACCCCAAATATACATATCACCAAACTCCAATCAGGAGCAATAGGGATTCCAATAGTAATGCTGAAAACAAAAGGGCAGAAAGAAGAAGAACTTATTGATTTGAAAAAGGCAATAGCAAAAGCAAAGAAAGAATACAAGATTGAAGGTATTGTAAGCGGTGCAGTGCGTTCTGTTTATCAGGCTTCAAGAATTGAAAAAATATGCAAGGACTTAGAGCTATGGTGTTTTAACCCTCTTTGGCTTATTAATCAGGGGGAACTGCTTAAAGAAGTCCTCAAAAACAAGTTTAAAACAATAATATCAGGAGTTTTTGCATATCCTTTTGATAAATCTTATCTTGGAAAAATAATTAACAGGAAGATGGTAAATAATTTAATTGAACTTTCAGAAAAATACAGAATTAATCCTGCTGGTGAGGGTGGTGAAATTGAAACAACTGTTTTGGACGCTCCTTTTTTTAAAAAGAAAATAAAAGTTACTGGGTCAAAAAAGGAATACAAGGATTATTCAGGTAACTTCATAATAAAAAAAGCAGAACTGGTGAAAAAATGATACTGATTATAAGCACATGCAGGGAAAAATTAAGTGAAAGCGAGTTTGTAAGGCCTCTTGAAGAACTTGCTAAGAAATTAGAGAAAGAGTTTTTTACGAAACACTACACTCTTGTGAATAAAAGCGACCTGGAAAATTCAGAAAAAGTTATTATTTCAGGAACAGCAGTTAAGGATTTCAGGTATTATGAAGAAACTGCTGAACTTTTTAAATGGATTAGGGAATTTAAAAAGCCTTTATTAGGTATTTGTGCAGGATTCCAGATAATCTCAGAGGTCTTCAATGAAAAATTAACTGAAAATGAAATGATAGGGCAGTTTGATGTTTCTGTGGTATTGCAGAACAAGCTCACTGAAAAAAATGAATTTCCTGCTTATTTTGTGTGTTCAAAAAAAGCAACAAAAAGAAATTTTAATGTTATTGCTTTTTCAGGAAAAGTTCCGGTAATTATTAAACATAAGGAAAGGGAGATATACGGAATATTATTCCATCCTGAAGTTATGAATGAAGAAATTGTTATTAACTTCTGCAACTTATAATGTTTCATGAAAGAAGTGCAGATAGGTAAGATTTATTCAATTTTGAAAAAGGAAACTAAAAAATATGACACTCCTTATGCACATCTTGTTAAAGTAAGAACAAATGAAGATTACAGAACTCTTGTTTCTACAATCTTATCTGCAAGAACCAGGGATGAAACAACTGCAAGAGTTTCAGAGCAATTGTTCTCAAAAGCAGGAAATTTAAAGGGATTAAATAAGCTTTCGTTAAAACAGATTGAAAAAATAATAAAACCTGTTAATTATTACAAAACAAAATCTAAAAATCTGAAAAAACTGGCTTCAGTTGTTGATAAAGAATTCAATGGAAGAATACCTTGTTCAGTTGAAGAATTAATAAGATTACCTGGTGTTGGCAGAAAAACTGCAAATTTAGTTTCTTCTGTTGTTTTTAACAAAGACGCAGTTTATGTTGATACGCATGTACATAGGATTATGAACAGATTTGGGTATGTTTCAACTAAAACACCTGAAAAAACAGAAAAGGAATTGAGAAAAAAACTTCCTAAGAAATACTGGAGGGAAATAAGTGAATTTTTAGTTGTATTCGGGCAGAACCTCTGTAAACCACAAATTCCCCTGTGTTCAAAATGTCCTGTAAGTAAATATTGTTATAGAATAAATGTTGTTAGGAGCAGATGAACAGGTTTAAATAAATAAACGCGTTTCTTATGTTAAGGTGGATTAAATGTTATCTCAGATACCTATTGATTTGAAGAAAGTAAAAAAAGAAAACATTGACAATGAAATTATAAGAATGGGCATGATAGCAGAACTTGATGCAGTTAACCTTTATGAACAAATGGCTGCAACAGCGCAGAATCCTGTTCTTAAAAAACTTCTTCTTGACATTGCCAAGGAAGAAAAAACACATATTGGTGAATTTCAGACACTTCTGCTTGAAAGAGATAAAGAACAGGTGCAGGAAAATGAAAAAGCCAAACAAGAAGTAATGGAACTTAAAAAATAAAATTTTGTTTTTATTTTTAATATTTATTTTAATAAAATTAAAATTAGGTTTAAGACAACAAACAATTTAAGGTTTTATTCACCTCTTTTTCTTTTTTGCCTTAGCTTTCATAGGTTTTTTCTTTGCCCTTTTTCTTTGTTCAAACATCATCCAGCTCTTTCTTACTTTCTCAACTTTCATCAGCATTGAGAAAACCATCTGTTTTATTGCAGTTGATGTAACAATCTTTCTTCCCTTGAGCTTCTTTGAGACTTCAGAAGCAATTGTTTTTGCTATTGGTTCAGGGCATCCGGATCTTTTACATGCTCTAACTATCTTTGCCGGTTTGAAAGCTTCTTTCTTTTTACTTTTTTTAATAACCTGCACCATATTTAATTAGAATTTTTTGTTTATTTTAAATCTTTTTAATTTAAAATAAATTCTCCAATTATTCTCATTGAGCCGGAATCTTTTCTTACAAGAATGATTTTTTCTTCAGTTATTGTAAATGGTTTTATGCATTTTATTTTTATTTCAGAATTATCTTCTTCATATATGCATGAAATTTCCTGAAGCCCTGAAATTAAAGTTATCTGGTTTCCTGATTTAAGTTCTTCCTTAAAAAAAGAAGATTTGTTTAATTTCCCTTTTAATTCTGATTTTACTTCTAAATTTTTTCCTGAAAGAACTGAATTTCTTGAAAGTTCCTCAGCAGTGCAGTTCTTTAAGCTTAAACCTACACGCGCCTTTGCTTTTATATCTCTTAAATCGATATCATTTTCTTGAATAGATTTAATCTGTATTTCTTTTTTATCTGGATAAAGTGTTATGTTTTCTCTTGAAGATATTTCTCCTCCATGGAGAACACCAAGGACAACTACACCAACTCCCTTTACATTAAAGACATGGTCAATTGTTATTTTTGTGTAATTAGATTTTTCAGTTTCAAGAGCCATTAATTTTTCTTTTAGTTTTGAGTAATCACTTTTTTCATTTATTACAATAAACTCCCAGTTTTGTAAGTTAGTTGTATTAATCATATTTTTTATACTGTCCATCAGGTGCTGTTTTGAAACATCAACAAGAAACATTCCCTTCTTTTTTAGAAAATCACAGGCAATTATTGTTTCTCCTAATTCCTTATTAAGCTCATTTATTTCAATTAATGTTAAATCGCTTATATTTAGAGCAACAAATAAAGGGTATAACTTATCAGGGTAACCTATAGGGTTTACAATTGTCAGATTTTTGCCTTTGTCAATGTAATGGTGTATTTCAACATCACTTTTTGTTGAACTTTTTCCTAGCATTAAAGCAGTTTCTTTTCTTCCTATAAATGAAACTATGACTGTTTCCATAACTAAATAGAATTTATGCTATGGTTTATAATAGTATTTATTTCTTAGAAATTTTAAACTTTTTAAGTTCTTCTTTGTCCTTTGTTTCATTGATTAATTTAATCATGCAGTCTGGACATAATCTTTTTTTGGTTTCTACATTTTCATAGAATTTATTTCCACCAATGCCCTGATTACATTTATAACAAATAACCTGATTTTGATAAATTTTGTATATGTTTTTTAGTAATTCCATCTGCTTTTCAGAAAGCTGTCCTTTTTTTCTGTACTGGATAACAAATCTTGAAAGCCATCTTTTGTGATATTTGGCTATTTTTTTGTTCTTGAACGAATCAAACATGTTTTCTACTTCTTTATCCATGTTTTAAACTAGACTCTTTTGTTTAATAAAATCTGTTATGAATAATAATCCGTAATATTTATATATAAGTTATATGAATATATATTCATAATAAAATGGAGGTGAAAACAATGCCTAGAGGAGATGGAACAGGCCCTTATGGAGAAACTAACTGGACATGCTATGGTAGAGGAAGAGGCCCATGTGGAAGAGGATTAGGACGAGGTTTGGGGAGAGGATACGGAGCTGGTTTTGCAGTTCAACCAGATGAAAAAGAATTCCTTGAACAAAGAAAAGACTTCATGGAAAAGGACTTGGAAGCGATTAATAAGAGATTAAAAGAACTTGAAAAGAAAGAATAATTTCTTTCTTTTCAAAAACTTTAAAACAAACTAGGTTTTATGGATTATAATGGTGCGTCCTTTTAAAAGAAGAAGAATTGTATTTGAACCAAATGCAGTATATTATAAGCCAGCAGGAATACCAATTAGTGAGTTAAAGGAAGTTGAATTAAAAATGGATGAGCTTGAGGCATTGAGGCTTGCTGATGCAGAAGGGCTTAAGCAGGAAGAATGTGCTGAAAAAATGGGGGTTTCACAGCCAACATTTAACAGGATAATTTCTTCTGCAAGAAATAAAGTTGCTGAATCACTTACAAAAGGTTTTGCCATTAAAATAATAAAACAATAATAGTAAAGATTAAAAATAATAGTAAAGATTAAAAATAATAGTAAAGATTAAATAAGAAATTATTCTTAGATTTTTTATGAAATACACAGTATGGCAGGAAAGGGAAAAATGCATAGGCTGTGGTGCATGCGCTTCTGTGTGTGACAAGTTCTGGGAAATGGATTCTGATGGAAAATCTAAGCTTAAGGGTTCAAAGAAAAAAGGAGAAAATTTTGAATTAATCATAGATGAAAAAGATTTGTCATGCAATAAAGAAGCAGCTGAAAAATGCCCTGTAAATATAATCCATATAAAAGATGAAAAAGGAAAGAAACTTATTTAATTTTTAAATAGGAGTTTCATATCCCCAGCTATTTAATGCAGTTTTTAGTTCTTTGTGTTTTTCAGCATATTCTTTAAGGGGGATTTTGCTCATGTACGCATCAATGCTTTGTCTTAGTGCTTTTGCACCTGCAAGTACTCCATCCGGATGTCCAAGAACTCCTCCGCCAACCTGAATCGCAATATCTGTACCAAGCATGTTAAAAAGTCTTTCAACTATGCCAACATGAAGTCCTCCTGAACAGACTCCAAGAATCGGTTTTGTTCCAAACCAGTTCTGTTCAAGCATATTTTTAGTTTCATTGTTTGAGCTTGATGAACACTTAGTCCAGTTTTCTTTTATTTCTTCTTTTTCTCCAGCAAGTTTTCCCATACCACCAATATGTATTTGGTCAACACCCTGTATTCTTGCTATTTCGCATAAAACTTTCATTGCCATACCATGATTTGGATTTCTGTCAAATGATGCATGGAAAGCCCTGTGGGCGTGTATTGCTAATTTTAAGTCTTGGCATTTTTTTCTTACAGTCTGGACAGAAGCCCAGCCTGCTGTAAGAATATCAATCATAACATATTCATTTCCATAGTCTTTTGCCATTTTCGCTCTTTTTACCATTTCATCTGTTTCAGCAGTTATGTTCACAAGGTAGCTTTTTTTTTCTCCGGTTTCCTTTTCTGCTTTTTCCCTCATTTTCATAGACAATCTGAGGCGTTTTTCAAAAGGATTGAATTTTTGGTTTGATAGATTTTCATCATCCTTTAATAAATCAACCCCGCCAAGCCATAAGTCATATCCTATTTTTGCATGTTCTTCAGCATAATAACCTACTTTTGGTTTTGGAACTGTTGCTGTAATCGGACGTTTTTTTATTTTCATGATTTTTCTTACGCCTTCAATTCCGAACTGAGGATGCATAAATGATTTTATTATTTTTTCAGGCCATTTTACATCTTCAATTCTTAATCCGTCAACAGCTTTCATGCCGAATATGTTTCCTGCTATTGAACTAAGAATCTGAGGCATATTTCCTTGTTCAAATAAGTCACCTGGATAAGCAATTTTTGCATAATTTCCTTTAATATCATAGCATTGCGCGCTTAATTCTTTGATGTGTTCTGGGGGAAAAAGTGCAGCCCATGTGCCGTTGCTTGATTCTGATGCAACTCTTGATGAAGCATCTTTCATCGAAAATCCCTTTGACGGCTTTATTTTAAATAAAACAATTAAATCATCTTTTTTTGGTGTGTACTTAAGATTTAGAAAGTCTTTGTATTCTATCATAATATAAATTATAATTTTAATGTATAATAAATTTTGCTATTATATTTTTTCTAATAATCTGTATGTAAGAAATCCCATTGGAATTTTTGTTTCAGGGTACATGGGGTTATAATTGTAAGAGGAATTGCACTTGTGGCATACTACCTTTTTTCTTGAATTTGTTTTCTGATGCCAGCCACATTTAGTGCACCTTGTCCAATTTGTTTTCATAAATAACTCTATGTGGTTTATTATAAAAAGAATTACCTGTTGTTGTCCTTGCTGTCCGATAAAACTTAAATAGTATAGATTTTATCCCCAGCTTTGACTTTGTTATTTACCTTAAGCCCAATCATCTGCCCCTTTTTCGCTTCTTTTATTGGGGTTTTGTCAATCTGCATTGAGCCTGCAGTCTGTTCAAAGTCAGTTGAAGAACCTTTGATTTTTATTTTATCACCCTGTTTTATATTTCCTGAAACTTTGACAACAGCAACGCCTATTTTGTCAAAGGTTCTTGTTATTTCTCCAACTTCTTTCATAGAACTTTCTTTGGAGTTCTATTTATTTAAATCTTGTCAATATCATAAATCAGGAAATTTTTAAAGTAAAAAATCATTATTATTTATTAGGTGATAAACTATGTTTGATGACTTATTCAGTGATTTTGAAAAGGAATTCAAAAGGATGAAGGAAGAAATGGCGAATATGAGAAAAAGATTCAACGAACAGATGGGAAAGACACTTAAGGATTTGAAAACAGGCATAAGGCTCCCAAGAGTTCATACCCAAGATATGGGCAACAGGTATGTTGTAAAAGTCGAGCTTCCAGGGATTAAAAAAGAAGAGGTTATGCTTTATATAAATGAAAAAAGCATGGAGCTTGAAGCAACAGCAAGGAAGGTTGCAGAAAAAGTCGGGAAACAGATGCATGAGACAAAGGCCATGGTTAATAAATTTAGGAAAATGATGACTTTCCCTGAGGAAGTTGATGCTAAGTCAGTAAAGACAAGACTTGAAAATGGGATATTGGAGATAATAGTAAGTAAAAAATATCCTATGCCTACAAAGACTATAAAAACCAAAACAATCAGGGCAAAAAAGAAGATTGCTGTAAAACCTTCAAAATCCAGAAAAAAATCTAAAAAATAACTTTTTTCTTTTTTTGGATATTTTTATATTTTTATGCTATTCTTTTTATATTATGGAAAACGAATGTTCAAAAAAACCTATTAAAAAAACTTTTGAGAATCTTGACGAACTTGTTGATTATTTGAAAGAATACATTGATGGAGACATTGTTATTACTGACAGAAGCGGAGATGGAACTCTTGTGGATGGATATATTTTTGTAAACAATGAAATTTTGTTTAATGGTTATTACACCTGCCCAAACTGCAATCTTGTTCTTGGTTTTAGGGAAATTGACAGCATTAATGAGCTCTGCACAAGGCAAGGAGAATCTGGTTTGGTTTATTCCTGTGGAATTTGTAAAAAAGAATCAAAAAGAGTAGTGTCTGAGCGCAGTTAATAATATATTCTTATTTATTCTTCTTTTTCCTGTAATCTTTTATTGCTTCCTTTAATGCATCAGATGCCAGATTAGAACAGTGCATCTTTAGTGGAGGAAGTCCTTCAAGTGATTCAGCAACATCATTTCTTGTTATTTTTTCTGCTTCATTAAGTGTTTTGCCTTTTGCAAGTTCAGTAACCATTGAAGAAGTTGCTACAGCAGCCGCGCATCCGAATGTCTTGAATTTGACATCTTTGATTACTTCTTTACCTTTTTTATTCTTGGAAACCTTGATTGTTATTTTCATCAAGTCTCCACACACAGGATTCCCCACAGTTCCTATACCGTCAGGGTTTTTAATCTCACCCATATTCTTTGGTTTTGTAAAATGTTCCATAACTTTTTTTGAATATTCCATTTCATATCACCTATTCCACAACGGACTCATCTTTCTTAAGTCCGAAACTGTTTTTTCAGTTTGATTCACAACATATTTTATTTCTTCCAAAGTATTGTCTCTGCTCAAACTCATCCTTATACTCCCATGAGCATCTTCATGTTTTCTTCCCATAGCCAAAAGCACATGTGAAGCTTCAAGCGAATTTGAGGAGCATGCACTTCCTGTTGAAACCATAACTCCTTTTTCATTTAATCTCATTAGTATTGATTCTCCTTCAATAAACCTGTATGAAAAGTTTACATTATTGCAGAGTCTTTTTTCACCCTTTGGACCGTTAAGTATGATTTCTGATATTCTTTTCTCTATTTCATTTATCAGATAATCTCTTAATTTAGTCATGTGAGTGATGTCTGATTTCTTTGCTGTTTCAACTGCTTTTGCAAAGCCTACAATCCCGGGGATGTTTTCAGTTCCGCTTCTTTTTTTAAACTCATGTCCACCCCCATGCATAAGCGGTTCTATTCTGACACCTTTTCTAATATATAATGCTCCGACTCCTTTTGGCCCATGTATTTTATGGCTGTTGATTGTTAGTAAATCAATATTCATTTCCTGAACATCAATAGGAATTTTTGTGTATGTCTGGCATGCATCGCTGTGAAAATATACATTATTTTTCCTGCACACTCTCCCTATTTCTTTTATCGGCTCTATTGTCCCAACCTCATTGTTTGCATGCATAACTGAAACAAGTATTGTTTTCTTTGTGATTGCTTTTTCAACATCTTCTGGAGAAACAAATCCGTCTTTATCCACTGGCAGATAGGTGATTTTAAATCCCTGTTTTTCAAGCCATCTGCATGAATTTATAACACAGTCATGTTCTATTGATGAAGTTATTATGTGATTTCCTTTTTCTTTGTTTGCAAATGCAACACCCTTTAATGCAAAATTGTTTGATTCAGTTCCACCAGATGTAAACACAATGTCCTCTGTTTCTGCATTAATTGATTCAGCAATTATCCTTCTGGACTTTTCAAGCGCTTTTTTTGCTCTTTGCCCGAAATCATGGAGCGAGGAAGCGTTTCCATATTCTTTTGAAAAATAAGGCTTCATTTCTTCAAGTACTTCTTTGCTGACTTTTGTTGAAGCTGCATTGTCAAGGTAGATTTTCATTATTCACCACATCCGCAGATTTTGCATGAACAAGGAACTTTTTCAATTGATTTGTGAAGCCTGCATAAGGTTTTGTCTTTTCTCATTGCCTTGCATATGCAGTGTATCTCCTTTACTGAACATGATTTTTTTTCAGCTATTTTTTTAGCTGATTCTTTAATCATATCTTTTGTTTCCCTGTTTAAATTTATCTTTGTATTAGCTCTTTTTTTCTTAAGATATTGAGATACTGCTGCGTTTGTCAATCCTAATATTCCTGCTATTTCCTTTTGATTTAGGTTGTTTTTTGCAAGAGCCAGAACTAGTTCTTTTCTTATCAGGGGTATTACATATCTTGCTTCTATTTCCTGAGGTGTTTTCATTATCATCACTCTTATTAACAGTGTTAATTAATTAACACTGTTAATTTAAAAACTTTTCCAAAAACCTAATCTTTTTATTTTTGTATAAATGCATTAACAAAAGAAAAAGGCTCGTGGTCTAGCGGTATGACGTCGCCCTCACACGGCGAAGGCTGTGGGTTCAACTCCCACCGGGCCTATTTGAATTTTCTAACCAAAGAAATGTATCCTTTTTCGGTAAATGCACCCAATCCAATACTTCCAATAACCGGAACAACCTTCTTTTTTGGAAAATCTTTTTTTAAGTTATAAACAGCTGCATCGCATGCCTGGCAGAGTATAACATTTCCCGTTATGTTTTTTCTTTCATTTTTAACCATGTCGCTGTTGCATGGAACAGCAACAATCAATGCATCACAAACCTCAAACCCGTCTTTTTCAAGCTGTGTTTTTAACTTATTAAGATTATCCCCCCCGCCAGTGTTGCATATTCTTGCACATGAGTTGCATGATAAAATTGAAATTCTGTCTGATTTTTTCAGCTTCTTTTTTATTTCAGAATAAGGCATCTTTTTTGTAATAATCATATTTTGATTAATGTTTTTTGGATTTTATAAATGTTTTAACTTTTTTTTCTTATTTCTCCTTTTATTTATTTTTTTAGTCTTTAGTCTGAGAATTACTATTATAACAGTGAGCAGTATAAAAGCAGAGATTGAATATAAGTAATCTAAAAAAGGTGCTTTGCTTATAATCTCCTCAGTGTCTGCATCGTTAATTATTTGTATGTCTGGTTTATCCTCTTCAGGGATTTCATAAAATAGTTCATCATAGCTTTCTTCTTCAAATCCGAAAACAACCCATGTTGAAAAGCTATCGCTGTTTAGGTTATATGAAACTTTATTTTCATCTTCACCCATGAGAATTGCACTGATATTTTCAAGATGAGGATAACATTTGATGCATTTAATTTCGCTGATGTTGTTTTGTTCAATCCAGTTTTTCTCAACATTAAAAACCAAAGAAACTTTTTTTAGATTGTTTTGGTTTATTGTTGTATTAATCTGAAGGGTTTTGTATATTATTTTTTTGTCTAAGTTATAACCTACGCAGTTTAAAAGCTGTGTTTCTGATATTTTTATCCAGCCTGACAGCTGTTCATCAGATTCAATAGTTATCTTGCTTATTCCAGTGTTTTTCTGGTTTTGCAATTCAATTTCTTTTTTTGAATTCAAACCCATGTTTACTGCTAAGTTTATAACATTGTTCTCTGAAGCAGTTTCAATCAAATAATAATTTTGAGATGAAGTTGCGGGAGGCAGGTAGATAGTATAATCTATTTCCTGAGGTTCTGAGTCTTCTGCAAGGGTTGTGAATTCATATGCTCCGGTTGTATTACAGTTTCCTGAAATATCACAGCATGTTATATTGTAATAATAAACTGTTTCAGGCAACAGCCCTGAAATTACAATATTGTGCATTGCTGAAAAAGTTGAGTTTGATATTTCCATACCTAATGATACAGAACTTCCGTAATTAACTGTTGTATTTGTGTTTTCGCTTGTTTCCCATCTTACGGACACTTCTGAATCTGTTATTATAGTTGTTACATCAGTTATACTTGGTGTTATGGTGTCTATAACTACATCTGTGTTGTCTGTTGTCAAGCTATATATAAAATCAAGATTGTCAGCAGTAATCTCAAAATCAACCCCTCCATTAACATCGCTTGAATTTACAAAATAAGTAGCAATGTATTCATTTGTTGAATTTGTGATGGAAACAGTATTGTTAATAGCATAACCTCCTGAGTAAAAACTGACTGAGGGATTGATTAATGCGCCTGATGAATTAAAATATAATGTTATTAAATCTCCTGCTTTTGCAGTTGAACTGTTGATTATATTTGCTGATGAGATACTTATTGAAGTCAAGTTATAAACTGGATAAGTTCTTGTGATTGTGAAATTTCCGTCCAATGTTGAGTTTGTGCACAGTGATGGAACTCCATTATCACATGCTTCAATCATTAAGCTATATATTCCGTGAGTAATGTTAGTTATATTCCACTCGTAAAATGTTAATTCTGTAACATTTAATGTCGTGTTAAAGCTTAAATTTGGGTTTAATAAGGAAATATTGTATGTTAAACTGTCTCCGTTTGGGTCTGTTGCAGGCACCCAGGTTATATTTAATATGTTATTTTCTGAAGCATCATAGACTTCACCTGCAACAGGGTGAGTAAGTGAAGTTGGATTTGGAGCTAAGTTAGGAAGCTGAACATAATAAAAATTTTTTGAGGATGTATTTGTGCTGTCCTGATTGTCAGTTGCAGTAACAGTTGCAGTAATCCCATCCATATAATTTTCCCTTCTTGCAAGGTGTATATGCATGTCAGGGCACCCCTGCTGGTAAACAGGTGTGTTCCATGTTCCCCCTGCGCTTCTGTCAGCAATATACCATGTATTTGTATTGCTACAAATGGAACTGCTGTGATATCTTAAATCCCACCCCCTGTTTATGTTCACTGAGTCCTGATATAGCACAATCCAGAATTGTTCTGATATATTTATTCTTTGGGGACCTATTGTTCCGTCAGAGTTTGTTGTTAAGGCAACTAGATGGTGTGAAGAATTTTCAGTGTGTATGTGGTTAAACTGTGCTGTTCTTTGCAATGTTGCTACAAGTTCTGTGTTTGATTTTGTTCTCCAGTCATTTTCAAAATAACTTAAATCTTCACCTTTGCCAATAACATACACCTGAAGCTGGTTTGAATTAGACGCACTTGAAGGCACTGCATTGAATTCGACCCAAAAGCTCATATTTTCATCAACTAAAAAAGAATTTGTGAAATTAAATAAGTGGTAATTTCTTCTCCACATGCTTGTTTCCAAGGGCAAATTATACCATGTTATTTCAGAAGACGCAAAATAAATTTCAGGATATATATAATCAGGAAAAATATAGGGTTTTTCCCATATATCCCCTGAGTCATAACTCATGTCAAAAATAAGATTTTCGCTTCCACAGGTTCCATTAAGATAATAATCCCAGCATGAAACACCTTCTCCGTTTATTGAAGAGAGGTTTAATACAACCGAGGATAACGGGTGTTCGCTTGTTATGTTTGTAGTTATTTTATATGGGGAAAAAATAGATATGTCAAGAGCAGGTGTTATGTTTATCAGGTTGATTTGAGGTGTTGCGTAAGCGCTATTTAATAAAAAAAATATTGATGTTAGGGAAAATCCCAACCAAATTTTTTTCTTCATCACATTATAATTTAATTTTTTTAGTTTATATAAAACTGACTTTTAGAACCTTTTATGCAGAATACTCACAGTCATGACAGATGAATATGCCGTTCTTATCAACCAGCTCTCCTGAGAAATTACCGCATTCTTCACACATGCCCTGCACTTCTCTTATTTTTATTGGTTTTCTGTTTATCTCTTTTATTTTTTTCTTGGTAATAAGAAAATCCATCACCTTGGGTGCTATTCTAAGCAAATCTTTCTCAGTTATTATGCCTACTAAGGAATTATTTTCAACAACAGGAAGTCTTCTGAAATCATTTCGTATCATCAAGTCAAGAGCTTCTGCAATGTCTGTTCTCCTACCAATTGATATTGGTTTTTTAGTCATTATGTCCTTAACAAGAACTTTTTCTGGGGATTTTGCATTTGCAATTAATTTATTAAGCATGTCTTTTTCTGTTATAATGCCCATTAATTTTTTATTCTTTGCAACAACAAGAGAGCCTACATGGTTTTTAATCATGATTTTAGCAGCTTCCTTTGCATTGATTTCAGGAGAACATATCACTGGATTGATTGTCATTGCTTCTCCAACAGTTATTCCTGAAAACTCCATTTTTCTCATTTTAATATTACCATGTAATATATGCAGATTAACAATTAAAAGCTTTGTTGTAAGCCAATAGATATTCTTAGCAGATACAAGTGCAGTCTGAATTTTAGAATAAATATCCTCTGTTTAAACCAAATTTTCAATACCATTACTTATATAAACCTGTTCAAATTAAAATCAACTGAATATGGCTCTTGGTAATGAGGTTCTTATTGGAAAAAAGCCTGTGATGGATTATGTTACTGCTGTAATATTCCAGTTCAATACAGGCTCAGACGAAGTAATACTGAAAGCAAAGGGCAATATGATATCAAGAGCTGTTGATGTTGCTGAAATAGTTAAAAAAAGGTATATGGGGCAGGTTAAGTTAGACGGATTTGCTGTTAATTCAGAAGTTGTAAGAAACCGGGAAGGACAGACAAGAATTTCAACAATGGAACTTACTCTTAAGAAATAAGGCGTTCTTTTAGTAGTGTTTTTAAGTGATTATAACATTTTATGTGTAATGGATGCTGTTGAGAAAACAATAAAAGAGTACAATCGTATTGCAGAATCCTATGCGTTGGAAAATGATTCTGAAGATGTATTTGATGTTATGAAGCCTCTTCTTGACAGATTTAAAAGTCATACTGGTTATGATAAAATAATACTTGATGCTGGATGCGGACACGGGAGAGATGCATGGTATTTAACACAGTCTGCTTATGATGTTGTAGGCATTGACTTAAGCGACAGGATTCTTGATATTGCAAGGAAAAGGGCCCCAAGAGCTGAATTTTTTAAAATGGATATGAGAAATCTGCTTTTCAGTGCAGATATATTTGACGGCATATGGGCGTGCGCTTCTTTTCTGCACATTCCTAAACAGGAATCGTATGATGTGCTAAGTCAGTTTTACAGGGTTCTGAAGTCTGACGGGGTTTTGTTTCTTTGTGTTAAAGAAGGAGATTCAGAAGGGTTTGTCAGTTCAAAATCTTATGGGGGTTGTGAGAGGTATTTTTCATATTATTCGCTTTATGAACTTGAGAAACTTTTAAACAATTCTGGATTTGAGATTTTTGAAGCTGTTAAAACTAAGTCATTTATCAATACGTATTCCCGTGTGAAAAAAACCAATGATTCGGAAACAATTCCATTTATTTCGCAAGTTATTTAAATTAAACTAAACTGATGTTTAGAATACAGAAAGTTGATATAATTATGAAGAAACTTTTGAATGCTAAGCATTTGAAAGTTAGAAAGTGATTAAAGATACAGAAAGGTGATATAATTATGAAGAAACAAAGAACAAAATTTCATTGGGATAAAAAACTCAAGGTTGAATCAAAAGTAAAAACAAAAATACACAAACCTAAAAGAGAAAAGGCAAAAACCAAGAAAGAGAAGTTTTAACAATAACCTTTTTATTATTCAACAACATTTTCTGATTTAGATGGAAAAAGAAGCAGTAATTGAAGTTAGGGATTTAAGGAAGACATATTATTTAGGGCAGACAAAAGTTCATGCCCTCAGAGGGGTGGATTTTAAAATATATAAAGGGGATTTTGTTTCAATAGTTGGTCCTTCTGGTTGTGGAAAATCAACAATTATGCATATTCTTGGACTGCTTGACACCCCCACTTCAGGTGATATTTTTATAAATGGGCAAAAAGCTTCTGACTTAAGTGATGAAGAACTTACTTTTCTTAGAAATAAAAACATAGGTTTTGTTTTCCAGTTTTTCTTTTTGTCGCCTTATCTGAGTGCTGTTGAAAATGTCCAGCTCCCAATGATATTCTCAAATAAAAGTGAAAATGAAAGAAAGAAAAAAGCAGAAGAACTTCTTAAAAAAACAGGGCTCAGCGACAGAATGCACCATCTCCCAAATCAGCTTTCAGGCGGGCAGAGGCAGAGGGTTGCAATAGCAAGAGCATTGTCAAACAATCCAACACTTATACTCGCAGATGAACCTACTGGAAACCTTGATTCTGAAACAGGCAGGGAAATACTTGAAGTTTTCAAAGAACTTTGGAATCAGGGGAATACGGTTGTTATAGTCACTCATGATGAATATGTTGCAAAAAAAGCAAAAAGAATATTCAGAATGCTTGACGGAAAAATAATAAGCGAAGTCAAGGGTGAAGAACTTGATAGGAAAGTTATAAAAGAACTTGATACGCAAAACCATAAAAAGAAGAAAGGTGTTAAATAAATTATGAATAGCAGGTGGATTTTAACCTTAATTTTATTTATAGCAATTATGCCTTTTGTTTATGCAAGTGAAGGTGCACTCCAGATAACGGCAGGATTTGTTGAAGATGAAATTATCCCCGGAGATGAGGTGTTGCTTCATATAATATTTGCAAATCCAAATGTTCCTACAGCAACAACAAGGGATACTAATATGAAAGTTTCAAATCTTTTTTATCAGATTGAACTTCCAAGAGGGGTTTCTTTTGCAAGAACAAAGGATTCAGGAATAATAAGTGTTGGCTATGTTTACCCAAATTCATATACTGAACATTATATCCCTTTGAAAATTTCGGATAATGTCAGTTATGGAAATCATGTTATTGAACTTGTGGCAAATTATGGGGTATTCAACTTTCCTTCAAACACAACAGTACACATCCCTTTGATTGTGAGGGACAGTTCAATGGATTTTTTATTGCAGATTGACAGCATAAGTCCCAAGGTTCTTACAGAAGGCAACGCAGGGGTTGTTTCTTTAATAATCGCAAATATCGGTTTTTTTACAGCAGGTGGGGTTAATGTAGAAATCATGGATAATGAAAATATTGTTTTAAATGCAAGAAAGAGCAGTTATCTTGGAAGCCTTAATTCATGGGATTATACTTCTGCAAGCTTTGATGTAATACCACTTTCTGAAGGAGAAATTGATATTGATTTTAAAATCACATATACAGATATTTATGAACAGAGGGTTGAGAAAATAAAATCAGCGGTTCTTAATGTAGGGGATACAAGATTTTCTGATATATCTTATAGTGGCCTATCTATTGAACCTTTAGTGAATATTATCGGCTTCCTGTTTATTGCTTTTGCAGGGATATTTATATTATATCACTTCCTTAAAAGTAGAAGAAAAAAGAAATAAGAGGTTGCCTGTTAAATGAAACTGAACGATTTATTCAATCTGACTTTTAAGACAATATTTCAGAGAAGCACAAGAAGTTGGCTTACAATAATCGGTATAGTTATTGGTATTGCAGCAGTTGTTGCTTTGAATACCTTGGGGCAGGGTTTGAAAGTTGCTGTAAATTTACAATTAGGTTTTCTTGGTGCTGATTTAATTCAGATTACTGCGGGAAAACAAAGCGCTTCATTTCAGGCAGGTCCTGGGCAGAATCCGCTGGCTTCAACTTTTTTGAATCTTCCAACAGCAGGAGTTCTTACTGAAAATGATTTGTCTGCAATTAAAAATATTTATGGTGTAAAGGCTGCAAACGGGATTGTAAGAGGCAATGTTGGAATTTATTACAATGAACAGATTTTTACAACAACTCTGAATGGAGTTGAACCTTCCGAGTGGGTTGAAGTTATAAATTATGAAATAGGGGAAGGAAGGCTTCTTCAGGATTATGATACTTATGTTGCTGTTATTGGAAATGCTGTTGCAAAGGAATTTTTCAGCAAAGAGATAAGAGTTGGGGATAGCATAATCATTGAAGGTGTAAGCTTTAGGGTTGCAGGCATAATCAAGAGTGGAGCAGGATTTGGACTTCAGGACTCATATATCTTTGTACCAAAAGAGCAGGCAAGAAGACTCCTTCCGGATATTGGCTCCAATTTAGTAAGTTCAATAGAGGTTAAGGTTGTTGATTCAACCATAATTGATGAGGTTGAAGAAGCTATTGCACAGAGATTAAGGACTCTGCACCATGTTTCAGAAGGAAATGAAGATTTTACACTTACAAGTTCAAAAACAATACAGGAAAGGGTTAACATAGTTATTTCAATGATAACTATTTTTGTCAGCGGGATAGCAGGCATAGCCTTGATTGTCGGCGGGGTTGGTATAATGAACACAATGTATATGTCAATAATGGAAAGGACGCGGGAGATAGGCATAATGAAGGCTGTTGGTGCTAAATCAAGAGATGTTTTACTGCTTTTTATTACAGAAGCTGGTATAATTGGATTTATTGGTGGTATGATTGGTGTTTTCTTTGGTTTTGTAGGTGCTTTGATTGGTGCTGAAATCATCAGTGTGAATTTAACTTCAAATATCCGCCTTCCTGTTGATATATACCCAGATATGATGATGCTTTCAATATTATTTGCTTCAGGAGTTGGAATTGTTGCAGGCTATCTTCCTGCAAAAAGAGCTTCTGATTTAAATCCCATTGACGCCCTTAGATATGAATAATTATACTGCTTTTCTTAGTTCTTCTTCTTTTTTGTTAATTATTTTGTTGAGAAATGGAAAAGAATACTCTGCTATACTGTTCTGAGTTATGTTTCTTAAATTGTATTTTCCACTGAAACTTGAATTAAGTTTTACTGCTTTTTTGAAATCCATTCTAAAGCATTTATTAATCAGTTTAATTCTGAGATAATCTATTTTCTCAGTTTTTTTATCTTTCATACTTGCATTTGAGTATGAGACAAAAATCTGTGGGGCTATTATTGTTGAATAATCTTTTATTTCATCAATGAGATTTTCAGTTGCAATTAAATCGTCTTCTGTTTCTCCTGGAAGTCCGAAAATCATTGTCGATGTTGTTACCCACCTCTTTTTTTCAAGAACTGCCAGAGATTCTTTTACTATTTCACTCCAGTCTTGTTTGAAAGGGTATTTCTTACCCAGCATATACTTTCTTATCAGTCTTTCAGAGCCTGTTTCAATCCCAGGCTGAAATCCAAAACTTTTCCTTCCTTTTGATTTAAAAAAACCATCAAGTTTGTCCACAAGTTCTGTGTTTGAAAGTACGCTCGCAAAAGAAGAATGTATTGGATTAACTTCACTGACACCTTTTATGTTATAAACAGATTTCATTAACTCCATCACTTCGTCAGTCTGTGGTATCAGCTTTTTATTTTTGTAAAGAAGGAAGTCTTCTGAACGCAGGCTTACTTTTCTGTATCCTGCATTTACATTTATTTTTACTTCATCAATAATCTGATTTAAATCAACATTTCTTATTTTTCCAGATGTTGCAGGAGCACAGAAACTGCAACCTCTTCCGCACCCTCTTGTTATTTCAACAGCACCAAAGCATGAAGGCGCTTTTATTGCTGTTATTTCATGTTCTTTTGGAAGTTCTGCATTTATTATTTTTTTTTCAGGAGGATTTTTTATGATTTTTGGGAGAGTGATTTCCGCTTCCCCGAAAAATAAATAATCAATCCCAAAATAATCTTCTTTTCCAATAAGCCACTGTACTCCAGGGCCACCTGCAAGAACTTTAAAATTATGTTTTGCTTTCAGACTTTTTATTTTATCCATCATATATTTGAATTCCTTTTCAAGAACAGACCCTTCATTATTGTATATTTTAAACAATCCTGAAGTAGGCCCATTTCCAAGAGGGTCTACACATGAAACACAGACGAATTTTGTTTCTTTTGTAATATTTTTTTCTATCTCATCTATATGAACTGATTTTGCTTTTATGCCTGAATTAATCAGGCTTGATTCAGCTTTTCTTAAACCAATCGGCATAAATCTTTTTGTCTGAGGCATTATCAAATGTCTTGCTAAGGAGTTATCATAGGAATTACCTAAACAAGCATAAAACCCTCCATATGTCTGTCCTCTGAAATTTGATGTCTGGGTTTTGTCTGCAGTAAGAATAACTTCCATCAGGAAAAGAAGCTCCTACTACTTTAATAATGTTTTGAGAAAATCATATCATATTTTCAAGTGATATTGTCATATCTTTTATCATGTCAAATCCTCTTTGCCAAAATTTCTCTGAACTTATATCAATACCTTCATCTGATAATATTTGTATTGGCGGTTTTGAACCTCCTGCAGACAATATATTTTTGTAGGGCTGTATAAAATCTTCACCCTCTTTTTTGTATTGATTAAACAGCGACATGCTAAGCAATTGTCCAAAACTGTATGAATAGCAGTAAAATGGTATTGTAAAGAAAAAATGGGGTATGCGAAGCCATTCATTCTTAAAAATTTCAGGAACATCATGTCCAAATTGCTCTCTTACATTTGAAAGATATGCTTTATTTATGTCTTCAAGCTCAGCACCATTTTTTATGAGTTCATGAGCCTCTTTTTCAAATCTTACAAAATATGCCTGTCTTGTTATTGTTCCATAGGCATTATCAATTGATTTTGCAAGAATCTCCCTTTTAACATTAGGATTATTTTCTTCTGATAATGTTCTGTCAAGCAAAAGGAGCTCATTAAATATTGAAGCAGTTTCAGCTAAAGGACTAGCTGCATCAAATGTAAAAATATCATGATTTGATGCAAGCAGACCATGTATCCCATGTCCTATTTCATGAGCAAGAATGCTTAATTCATTAAAACTTTTATCATAGGATACTGAAATAAAAGGGATTGTGTCAGGAGATACTGCCCAACAATATCCACTCACTTTATTTCTTGCTGTGCCTGATTCTGAATCAATGTGATTTGAGTCGAAAAGTTTTCTTCCAAGATTCCCAATGTCAGGAGAAAACTCATCAAGTGTTTTTAATATGTAATTAACACCCTCATTGTATTCAATTTCTTTGTTAATCTTTTCCATTGGGGCATATAAGTCGTATCTTGTAAATTTATCAAGTCCACATAGTTCTTTTTTCAATTCAAAAAACTTTTGGAAAATACTTATGTTTTCTGAACAAGAATCCAGCAAACTGTTAACCACTTCATCAGGCAAGTCTTCATTTATAGTTCTGACAGACATTGGAGAAGGATATCCTTTTAAATGGGATTCATTTCTTAAATCAATAACCATATTTTTGTAAATTTCTCCAATAACATCAGCATCTTTTGCATATCTTTTTAGATGCATGTTGTATGCTTTTTTTCTGATTTCATGTTTTGGATGGAAAAAATATTTTAATAACTCAGCTCCTGTTAATTTTTCTTTTTTACCATCAACAGCAATGTTAAATCTATATTTGCTTGTTATAATAGTATATAATGATTCTAGCGCATCTGCTCCGGTAGCGGCTTTCATATTAATTATTTTTTCTTCAGGTTCTGTCAAGTTGTATTGTTTAACTCGTCTGCTGTCATATAAAACATGTTTCATATCATCATTTAATCCCTGAGAACTAAGGTAATGTTCTGCTGTTTCATTATCAAGACCCGCCCACCATAAGTTGAAAAACAAAGTTTTATTGTTTATTTCTGAACCAAATTGTCTCATCTTTAACATAAATGACTTTGCTTTTTCTGAAGAAGTATCCTGTCTGAAAAGTAGCTGACTATAAATACTTAATTTTGAAAAGGCTTTTGTAAGCTTTTCGTTAAGCCTCAATTGATTTACGAAATCTTCTTGTGCAAGATTATCCAATTTGTCCCTTAATGAACTATAATCCTCAACCAGACATTTTATTTGTTTAATTGTATCTTCAACTTTTGGACTTTCAGGATAATCAAATAAATCACTTAAATCCCATCCACTCTGCCCATACATATTTCATAGTATATGAATAACTTTTTTAAGAATTTCGAACACGCAATAATTAGATTTATAATAGAAGTCTGATATGTATTGAATATGGTTTCACATTCTGTCGGAGATAAGATAATGTCTTATCTTAGGCAGAGGAAGATTTTTGAGATATTTGCAAAATCAGAATTAAGCGTTGATACTGACTCAGTTATTATTTCAGTAAACAAGAATATTAATTCAATAAAATCAATGGACAGATTTATACAGAAAATAGAAAACCCAAGCCAGGTAATTGTCAGTTCTATGGGGGAGCATACACTCACATTAATAATCCCTGAACTTCTTGTCGAGACTGCAAAGTCTGAATTTGGAAAAGAAGTAATAGATATTGATAAAAACGTAGGCACAATATTCATAAAATGTCCAAGGGATGTAAGCAAGACCCCCGGAGTTATAACTTATGTTTCCTCTTTGTTTGCAGATAAAAATGTCACAATTTATGAGATGATACTTTCATACACTGATTTCGCAATTGTAGTTAATGAAAAGCATGCCTATAAAATGGCTTCATATATCAAGAAGGTGTTTGGGTGCTAAAATGTCAATAAAAAGTGCTGTTAAGAAATTTTTAAGAAACGGGAAGATAAGGGGTTTGCTTAAAAAGAGCAGGGTTGGAGCAACTACGGATTTAGTTCTCTTCAGCATACACAGAAACCCGGAAGCTCTTAGGGTTTATGATGCAGTAAAAGCCATATTCATGCAGTCAAGCCATTATATTCTGGGAAGTGTTGGTGAAAGATATATATCATTAATAGTTAATGAGCATAATCATGACTACATTGTAAAATACTTTGGAAAATACATTTTTGCAATTGAGAAAAAAGTTGCTTGCATAACAGTTCATTGTTCTGAAACTGAGTTAGTTCCGGGCGTTATTACATATATAACTTCAATACTTTCTGACAAAAGTGTGAATATGCATGAGTTTTTCACAAGCCAGGATGAGATTATACTTGTTATTGATGAAGAACAGGCTTTTGATTATGTTTCTTATCTTAAAGAAATCTTCCAAGCATAACAATTAATAAGATTTTACAGATATGTAAATAACATGAGGCCTTCAGAAGTTTTTGCATATTACAGCAGAAAGGACATTAAAAAAAGAATTATTGAATTTGCAAAGAACAGGGAGTTCATAACAAGGTATCAGGGATTTAATCCTGACAGGGCTTATTATGGAAAGCGTCCTGATGTTCTTGAGTATGAAACAGAATATGACGCTGCTGTAAAAAATGGAGCAACTTCTTTCCATGCAAGCGAGGAAAGATGGATTAATCCGATGTCTATAATTACGGGCATGAAGCCTGATGAAATGGACGAACTAAGGTTGGGATGGGATTTTATAATGGATATTGATGCTGTTGACAGAAAATGCTTTGAATACTGCACAATATACGCTGAAATAATAATTGATTTTCTTAAATCAAGAGGTGTAAATTCATATTCGATAAAATTTTCAGGAAACAAAGGATGGCATATAGGCATACCTTTTGAGGCTTTTCCAAAGTATATAGACAACAAAAAAATAGAACATCTTTTTCCAATTGCTGTGAGAATCCTTGCTGAGTTTATTATTAATCATACAAAAGAAGAACTTATAAAAAGAATATCCGGGTATGAGGAAGGAAAATATGAAAGAATACTTGAAAAAACAGGAAAAAAAGATGCCAATGAATTGAAAGATAAGGAAGGCAATTTCGAGCCTTCAACATTTATGGAAATTGACACTATATTGATTTCTCCAAGGCATCTTTTCAGAGCACCTTATTCTCTTAATGAAAAGTCATGGCTTGTTTCTGTGCCTATTAAAGAAGAGGATTTTTACAAGTTTATGAGTCTTGAAAGCGCTGAGAAATATGCTTCTCCTGAAAATGTCTCTTCTGAGTTTGGTTTTTTAGAAATAAAACCTGAGACTGCAGAAGCTGAGACTCTTGTTCAGGAAGCATTTTATTGGTATTATAAGGAAAGAGAAGAAACATTAAAAAATGTTAAAAATAAGAGTAAATCATCAAATATTACATCAAGAATGTTCCAAAAACCTGAAAAAGCAGTTACAAAGGATATATTCCCCCCATGCATAAGGAAGATACTTGAAGGGAACCTTGAAGACGGAAAGAAAAGGGCTTTATTTGTGCTGATAAACTTTTTCAGTTCAGCAGGATGGGAATGGCACCAAATTGAAGCTGAAATCAAAGAATGGAACTCAAGAAATCCAGTTGATTTAGGTAACAACTATATAAGTAGTCAGATTGAATTTGCAAAGAAAGGGAAATACAAAACACCCAACTGTTCAAATGCAAATTATTATAAAGATACTGGAGTATGTAATCCAGACGGGATATGCAGGAAAATAAAAAATCCACTTTCATACATGTCATATAAGATGAGGATGAAGAAAAATGAGCGAGCAAGAAGAGAACAAAAAGGATGAGGATATTTTTACTTATGAACAGCTCAGAAAGGTTCAGAGAAGCGAAAGAATGAGCAATGATTTAGAAAGGCTTGACCAGTTGTTTTACAATGTTGTTTCAAGATATATAAAAGCACGTATATCTGCTATTGAAGATTCAAGAAGTAAAAAAGATGTTTTTTCTCTTGGAAATGCTGGAAAAATTGAGGCTGAACTCCAGAATATAAGAAAAATAATGCATGAAATATATGAGTTAAGGGAAAGAAAGATAATAAGGGATGCTGCACTGAGTATAATATCGGGAGACAAGTTTCATGACACAACAAGGATGCTTTCTTTTGAAGAAAAAATGTATTATGATACTGTTGAACTGCTCAAAAATTACAGAAATAATATCCTGCATCCAATACTTACAGGAGACACTATAAAAATAGAAATGAATACTAATGAAACTGATTTGCCAGATGAAGATGCAAAAGAATCTGGGGAAACCAATCAGAATAATAATAAAATAGTCAGGATAATAGCTCCTCTTCAGGAATTTGCATGGAAAGAGGGGAAGACATACGGGCCTTTTAAAACAGAAGATGTTATAAGTCTTCCCAGGCATTTAGCTGAAATGCTCATAAAGTATAAAAAAGCAGAAGAGATATAATTGTAATAATTAATTAATACTAAAATGAGATGGTGAAAATGAAGATACCAAAAAAAACAAACAGATACTGCCCAAGATGCAGGGAAAGAACAGAACAGAAAATTGACAGAGTAAAAGCTGTAAAAGGAACAAGAGGCGCTCTGAAAAGAGGACAGAGAAGACACAACAGGCGTTCAGGAATAACTGGATACGGCGGATATCCAAAGCCAAAAATGGAAAAGGGAAACAAATACGGAGCCAAAACAAGTAAGAAAGTAAGCTTTATGTATACTTGTGAAAAATGTAAGAAAAAAACAATAAGCAAAAAAGGCAAAAGACTTAAAAAAGTAGAATCAAAATAAAAAAGGGATAATCATGGAATTGTTAAAAGCACCAAAAAGCAGATTTGTAAAAGTCAAATGTTCTAAGTGCAATGCTGAACAAATTATATTTGACAAAGCAAGCACTGTTGTAAAATGCATTGGCTGTGGGGAAATTCTTGCAAGACCTTCTGGCGGAAAAGCAAAGCTGGAGTCAAGGGTTGTGGAGGTTATTTAATGGCTTCTATGCCTGAAAATAATGAAATAGTTTTATGTACTGTTAAAAAGATACTTCCGCATTCAATATTTGTTTCTCTTGAAAAATACCCTGATGTTGATGCCATGCTTCATATATCAGAGGTTTCATCAAGCTGGGTTAAAAACATAAGGGATTTTGTAAGTATTGGAAAGAGTATTGTCTGCAAGGTTGTAAGAGTAAATCCAAAAAGCGGACAGGTTGATGTTTCTCTAAAAAGAGTAAAGGATTTTGAAAAAAAGGAATTTCTTAAAGATGTAAAAAAAGAAAAAAAGATTGAAAAACTCATTGAATTTTCAGGAAAAAAAGTTGGTTATTCAAAGAAAGATATTGAAGGAGTTAAAAAAACAATACTTGAACAGTATGATTCATTAAGTGATTTTTTTGATTATTATGATGAAGGCGGTGAAAGCATTGTTAAGGAACTTGGACTTGACAAGAAGTTTGAGAAAGAATTTGCTCCAATGCTTAGCCAGATAAAAGAAAATAAGAAAATAGTTTTAAAGTATGAATTCAGCGTTTCAAGCACTGCTCCTGACGGAGTTTCAAAAATAAAGGATTTCTTTGAAAAGCTTGGGAAAGAGTATGGGGCTGAAGCTTTATACCTTGGAAGTTCAAGATATCATGTTAAATTTACTGTTAAAACAAATAAAGAGATTAAAAAATTAATTAATGATGTAGATGCTTTCTGTAAAAAAGCGTCTTCAAAAGATTTCAAGGTTGAGTATAAGGAACAATGAACAGAATTTATATTTGCAGGAAATGTGATGAGTATACTATGGAGCTTAAATGCGGGTGTGGTAGAACTTCAGAAGATGTGCGCCCTCCAAAGTATTCTCCAGAAGACAGGTATAAAAAATACAGGCAGGATGAAAAGAAAAAAGAATTGGCTAAGAGGGAGTTGTATTGAATAAATTTGTTGTTGAGAAGCATGGAAAAATGTCTAAAATGACAAACAGCGTTCTTATTTCAGGACTTCCTGGCATAGGGAATGTAGGCAAGATAGCTGTTGATTTTATGATTGAAAAACTTAAAGCAAAAAAAATTTTGAGTCTTTATTCATCTATGTTTCCTGCTGTTGTTTATGTTAATGAAGGTAATGTAGTTGAACTTCCGAAGTTTGATTTTTATTATTTTAAGAAAAAATCACAGAGCATTATATTTCTTACAGCTGATTTTCAGCCTTCATTCAATGAAAATGAAACTTTTTATTTGCTTTCTGATGAAGTTGTAAAAATTGTTAAGTCAATGGGGGTTAAGGAAATTATAACTATTGGCGGAATTGGACATGAATCTGAGCCTGAAAATCCAAAAGTTCACTGTCTTGGTGCTAATGAAAAGTTTATTTCTAAACTGAAAAAGGCTTTTGACAGAAAAGTTGTTTTTAACAGCATGGGGAAAGTAGGCGTTATCTTGGGTATGGCAGGGACACTAATGGGAATTTCTGAGAATAATAAAATTAATTCTTTTACACTTCTTGGAGAAACTTCTGTTGCTCCTGGGCACATTGGGATTAAACCTGCAAGAGACGTCATTAAGGTGCTGATGGATTACCTTAAGATAGATGTTCCAATAAAAGAAATTGATAAAGAGATAACATCAATCAATAAGATCCAGGATAAATTAAAGAAACAAATAGAAAGTGATGAATACGTTCATATTCCTGATAACAGATATATTGGTTAATGTTCCATTAACCAAAGACTTGTTTTTTAATTTTATGACAAGTATATTGAGTAATGTTCCATTAACCAAAGACTTGTTTTTTAATTTTATGACAAGTATATTGAGTAATGTTCCATTAACCAAA